>JBOHTC010000086.1:0-3340 GCA_050733495.1 Gemmatimonadaceae bacterium
AACCGAAGAAACGCGAGCACGTCCTTCACGTGCGCGGCCTCGAGGAACTTGAGGCCGCCCCACTTCTCGAACGTGATTTTCCGGTTGGTGAGCTCGATCTCGAGATCGGCGGACATATATCCCGCCCGGAAAAGCACAGCGATCTCGCGCAGAGGTGTGCCTTCTTCGTGCAGCTCCAGTATGCGGTCCACGACGAATATCGTTTGCTGCTGCTCGTCCCGGGCGGCGACAAGCCACGGAGTGTCGCCGCCGGTTCTCTCTGTCCAGAGGTTCTTTGTGAATCTTTCCGCGGCGCGCGAGATCAAGGCGTTGGTGACGCTCAGAATCGGCTGCGTGGAGCGGTAGTTTTGCTCCAGGGTGACGGTCGTCGCCCCGTCGAATTGCTTCGGGAAGTCCAGGATGTTCCTGAAGTTGGCGCCGCGAAAGGAATAAATGCTCTGCGCGTCGTCGCCGACCACGGTGATGTTCCTATGGGTCGTGCACATTCCGCGGAGTATCCGAGCCTGAAGTACATTCGTGTCCTGATACTCGTCAACGAGAACGTGGTCATACATCCCGCCGATCCGCTGGCAGAGGTCGGGCGAGACCTCGAGCATCAACGCCCAGAATAGGAGTAGATCGTCGTAATCGACGAGATTCCGCTCCTGCTTTCGCCGCACGTAGTCGGCGTAGATTTTTCCAAAGTCCTCGAGCCAATCGGTAAACTGCGGGTATTCGTCGCGGACTATGTCGTCGACGCGAAGTCCGGTATTGATGTGCCGAGAGTAGACGTACTGCAGCGTCTCCTTCTTCGGAAAGCGCTTTGATTTGGCCGCGTAGCCAAGATGCGCCCGCGAGAGCTGCATCAGATCAGTGGAATCTCCCTGATCCATGATGGTGAAATCCTTGGCCAGACCGGCAGCGGGACCGTAGCGTCGAAGAAGCCGGTGTGCTGTCGCATGAAACGTCCCACCGTGCACACGCTTGCTGTTGCTCCCCACCAGACGCTCGGCGCGTGACAACATTTCCTGTGCAGCGCGTCTCGTGAACGTGAGAAGCAGGATTCGTTCGGCGGGAACTCCGCGCTCGATGAGGTGCGCCACGCGATACACGAGAGTTCGCGTTTTTCCCGTGCCCGCGCCGGCAATGATCAGGAGCGGACCGTCTCCGTGTGTGGCGGCTGCTGCCTGCTCGGGATTAAGCTCTGAGGTAAAATCGCGCTGAGCTCCAGGTGTCTGGAGCCGCTCGCGTGGAGGATAAACCCTCAACGTGTCGGTCAGACGACAGTCTCGAGGAGTACCGAGCGCGACGTCATTACCGCGGTCAGGTCGAATGCCTCGGCGAACTTGGCCGAGACACGGTCTCTGACGTCCTGCGCCGAGACGTTTTCAACACCGAGCTCACGGGCGATGGACGTCATTACGACACCGTCGATTCCGCAGGGAACGATCAGGTCAAAGTACGAGAGGTCCGTGGTCACGTTGAGTGCGAAGCCATGCCAGGTCACCCACTCGCGCGCGTGGACGCCAATCGAGGCGATCTTTTTGCCCCTCGTCCACACTCCCGTAAACTTCGGATTCCGCTCGGCGGGGATTCCGTAATCTGCGAGGCTGTTGATCAGAGCTTCCTCGATTTTGCGCAGGTACCAGTGGAGGTCCTGCCGGTGGCGCTTGAGGTCGATGATCGGATAGCCTACGAGCTGTCCGAATCCATGGAAGGTGACGTCACCTCCGCGCTCGACCTCGAACAGCTCGACGTCCTTGCTGGCCAGAAATTCCGGTGAGGCAACGAGATTCTTTTCCTTCGCCGCTCTCCCCATAGTGACAACGGGTGGATGTTCGACGAGTAGAAGGATGTCCTGTGGCAGCGCACCCGAGATCCGATCGCGGGCGATATGGCGCTGAAGCTCGAGCGCTTCCGCGTAGGGCATTCGTCCCAATGGAACTGTCCATAACTCCCGATCAGCCACGGGGCGCTACCGTTTTCATGCGTGGATCATCTTGCCGAGTGAGTCGAGCGCGGCTTCGGCGATAGCTTCGGAGAGAGTGGGGTGTGCGTGGATGGCGAGATCGATTTCTTCGACGGTGAATTCGTTCTCGCGAGCGACGTCCAGCTCGTGAATCAATTCGGTGGCGTGGGCGCCGATGATGTGCGCGCCGAGGATCTCGCCGTACTTGGTGTCGCGGATGATCTTGACGAATCCTTCGGTCTCGCCGGATGTGCGAGCGCGTCCGTTGTTGGAGAAAAGAAACTTTCCGACCTTGTAGTCGATCTTCTTTTCCTTGACCTGTGCTTCTGTCATCCCGATCGATGCGACTTCTGGGTGGCAGTAGGTGGCGTTCGGGACATTGCCGTAATTCACGGCATGCACGTGTGGCAGGCCGGCGAGAAATTCGGCGAACACGACGCCTTCGCGGGAGCCTTTATGCGCGAGCATCGGCGGGCCGGCGACATCACCGATGGCGTAGACGCCTTTCACTGATGTCTCCATGCGCTCGTTGATCTTGACGAAGCCGCGATCGGTGAGTTGAACGCCGAGCTCCTTAAGGCCGACGTTCTCGATATTTGGAGCGCGGCCCGCGGCGACAAGGACTTTGTCGAATTCGAGCTGCTGCTTCTTCCCGCCAGACTCGACGCTCATCGAAACGGAATTCTTGCCGACCTTCACATCGCTGATTTTTGCTCCCGGGAGGACATCGATTTTCCGCTTCTTGAAGCTTTTTGCCAGCTCGGCGCTGCAGTCGGCGTCCTCCAGTGGGAGAATGACTGGAAGTGCTTCGATCAGCGTTACTTGCGTTCCGAATGCCGCGAAGACGTCGGCGAATTCGCAGCCGACAGCGCCGGCACCGACGACGGCCATGGTCTTCGGCGCCTTGTCGAGAATCAGAACTTCGTCGGACGAGAGTACCGTGGTTTTGTTCAGCTCGAGGCCAATCTGGGGAAGGCCTTTGACGCGCGAACCGGTGGAGATGACGACGGCTTTCTTTGCGTCATGTTTCTCTTCTTTGCCATCGGTGGTGACGGTAACAGAGTTCTTACCGGTCAGTTTTCCGGTGCCCTTGATCCAGGTGATCTTGTTTTTCTTGAAGAGAAACTCGACTCCCTTCGAGTTCTGGGTGCTCACCGCGCGCGAGCGCTTCATCGCAACGCCGTAGTCGAGCTTAACGTCGCCGATTGTGACGCCGAACTCGGTGGAGTGCGAGACTTTGGTCGCGAGTGAGGCGGACTCGAGGAGCGCTTTGGCGGGAATGCAGCCCCAGAGGACGCACGTGCCGCCAAGTCCTTCTTTTTCGACGACGGCGACTGACATTCCCAGTTGGGCGCAGCGGATCGCGCCGACGTAGCCGGCGGGGCCGCCGCC
>JBOHTC010000087.1:0-11403 GCA_050733495.1 Gemmatimonadaceae bacterium
GCAGTGGAAAATCTCATAATGGTCCCGGATACGTGACTCATTGCAGTCTAATAGAGCGTCTTTCAAACCGATCGCGACGGCAAAGGACCCGCCCGCCGCGATAAGTTTCTTAGCTCATGGGATTTATTTTCCTCTTGCTTCTCGCCCTCGGCCAGCAGCCGGACTCGACCGCGCGGCCACTCGCCACCCTCGATTCGATGTACGCTGCGCGCGACACCGTCGGCCTCGCGCGCGCACTCCGGACGTGGAAAGGCGAATCATCTCCTCGCATTGAGCTTTATGCCGGAGTAGTCGACGCCTGGACTGGAAGAGCAACCCAGGCAATCCTCATCCTGCGGCCTCTCATCGACTCAGGCGGAGCCGGTCTTACCACGTCGGAAAGGCGCGACGCGATTCGCGCTCTGGCCGAGAGCTACGCCAGGAAGGGCCAATATGCGGACGCAGCCTCTGTGTACGACGCCGAGTTTCGTTCGCTGGACGCTGCAGTCGATTCCTCGCGTGCGAGCGCAGCCGCAAAGGATACCACCGCGCCCGAGCCCATTATCGAAGCACTGACTTCTCCGGATGCGCCGCCGCCATCACCGCAGAAGATTCCGGGACAGGTCGCGTTCATCGCCCTTCTGCTCGCGCTGTTCCTGGTGCCGAAGATACTTCAGCGCTTCAGAATTCCCGGCGCGATCACCGCGCTCCTGATGGGATTTGCCGCGACGTCCATCGGACTGTTTCCCGACGATCCCACTCTCAGGCTGTTCTCGACTCTCGGCATAGTCTCACTCTTCCTGTTCGCGGGCCTCGAGATCGATGGCAGTGAGCTCCGGCGCAACGCCTGGCCGCTCGCTCTGCATGCAGTAATCTGGACAGGTCTCGCGATAGTCGTCGCGGTCGTCGTCCACGACTTGCTCGATCTTCCGGCGCGCCCCGCCGTACTCGTGTCGCTTGCGCTGGTGACCCCGTCGACCGGATTCATTCTCTCGTCGCTTTCCAGCTTCGGCCTTTCACTTCCGGAACAGAAGACGGTTCGCACCTACGTGATCGGCTCAGAGCTGATCGCGCTCACCGTGTTGTTCCTGGTGCTGCAGTCGACGTCAGCCCGGCAGCTCGTGATCTCCCTGGCGGCGATGGCGGCGATAGTCATCGTGATTCCAATCGCGTTCCGCACTTTCGCCACGCTCATCGCTCCTTACGCGCCGCGATCCGAATTCGCCTTTCTCCTTCTCGTCGGTGTTGCCTGCGCCTACGCCACGAGACTCCTCGGCGTCTACTACCTCGTCGGCGCGTTCCTGGTAGGAGTTGCGGCGCAGCGTTTCCGTGCGAAACATCCGGCGATGTCGTCCGAGAAAATGGTTAATGCGCTGGAGGCGTTCGGCTCGGTATTCATCCCGTTCTATTTCTTTCATGCGGGGCTCGAGATTGAAGCCGAGCACATATCCATCGGCGCCATAGCGGCTGGATTGCTGCTGGTGATCACTGTGGTTCCGCTCCGCGTCGCGCTGATATCGCTCCACCGCCGCATCGCGCTCGGGGAAAGCTTCGCCGAGTCGCGCCGAGTCGGCTCGGCGCTGGTACCGACGCTCGTATTCACGCTGGTCATTGTTGGAATTCTGCTCGAGCGTTTCAGTTTGTCGCCGCAGATTGCCGGCGCGCTCGTGTTCTACACCGTCGTCAATACGACTCTGCCCGCCTTTGTCCTGCGGGGACAGCCGGCGGATTTCGAGGATGTCGAAGCACTTCCTGCGCGCGACCTGGCGTTGACGCCTTTGCCGAGTAAAGCCGACGGTTGATCCTCTAGTACTATGCCCATAGTTGACAAGGCGACCGGATGCGTATAAACTACTAAGCGTATAGTACATGCGGAGGGAGAATGACCGAGCTCGCGCTGGGCAGTCGAGAACTGGACGTGATGAGGGTACTCTGGGATCTCGGGTCAGGGACCGTGGCCGAGGTGCGAGACCACCTGCCGGTCGACCTCGCGTACACGACGGTCCTTACAATCCTCCGCAATCTCGAGGAGAAGTCTTACGTCTCGCGCTCGAGTGAAGGCCGAGCGCACCGCTATTCCCCGCGCGTGGACCGCGCCGCCGCGCGCCGATCAGCGATTGCGCGAGTAGTCGACACTCTGTTTCAGGGCGCGCCGGAAGAGCTCGTTCTGCACATGGTCGAGGACCGCACGCTGTCGAAGGCGGATGTCCGAAAGCTGCGCGCCCTGATCGACGCCCCAGAGAGGACGGGGAGGAAGCGGTGATCGTTTCCTGGATTTTGTTTGCGCTGCTGACCGGCGGTTTGCTCACCGTCGCGGGCGCGGCAATCGATCGTCTCGCTGCTCTTTCTGGCCGTCCTCGACGATTCGTTTGGCTGACGACGTTGATTCTCACAGCGTTCTGGCCGGTTTTTTCTCTCATCTCGCTCACTCTCCCACGCTCAACGCTCGCGCCTTCGCAATTCGCTGCAGTCCACCGCCTCAGCGCGTTGGTTGTCGCGCCCTCCGGTTGGGAGATTCCTTCGCGCTGGATGTTGGCTCTGGTTCTCGTTTGGCTGCTGTGCAGCGCACTTCTCTTTACTCGTCTCTGGCGCGCCCTTGCCTACGCGCGCAGGGGCAGATCGTCGTGGCAGACATTGGAAATCGACGGGATGCGTGTGCAGGTAGCGCGCGACATCGGTCCCGCGGTCGTCGGGCTTCGCAAGATGACAATCGTTTTGCCCGAGTGGGCGATCGAGGTCGATCCGGCGCTTCGTTCTCTGATACTTCGTCACGAGGCCGAGCATCGGCGGACGCGTGATCCGTGGTTGCTGCTCACCGCCGCGGTTATCACGGCACTGATTCCGTGGAATATCCTGCTCTGGTTCCAGGCCCGTCGGCTGCGCCTCGTCATCGAGATCGACTGCGATAGACGCGTGCTGCGAACACACACTTCCTGGCGTGAGTATGCGCGACTGCTGCTCACGATTGCGCAGCAGCGATCGGGAGCATCCGGTCGGCTGGTCCCCGCTCTCCTGGAACCGACTTCAAACCTCGAACGGAGAATTACCGCAATGCGCACAGCATCAACGCTGTCCCGACTGAATGCTTTTTGTTTGACGCTCGTTTGCTGCGCGTCAGTCGCCGTGGCTTGTGCGGTGGACAAACCCGAAGCCCCGAGCCGCGTCGAGTCTTCACAACGGGTTGCAGGTCCGACGGGCGCGTTAGCAGGCCCGCAGATTAAGCAGCCCAACACTACGTATTTCGAATTTCAGGTGGAGAAACCCGCGACTCCATCGGCAGGGCAAGAGATGAAATATCCCCGGGAGCTTAGAGCTGCTGGGGTATCCGGTACGGTCGTGGCTCAATACGTCGTAGACGCTACCGGTCGGGTCGAGATCAGTTCCTTCAAAGTCTTAAAGGCCGACGACCCCAGATTGGTGGCACCCGTCAAGGCTGCGCTTACGACCTGGCAATTCGACCCAGCGAGCGTGGGCGGGCACAAGGTACGGCAGCTTGTTCAGCAGGAGTTTGACTTCGGGACCTAGTTGTCGTCCCCGATTTGCAGGGAAAACGAGTCCACCAGCTTTTCGCGCCGCGTGTGGCGATATTTCTTTTCAGATATCGAACAGGATTCGACGATGACAGATACGACAGAACGCGCGGTGCTCGCCGGCGGATGCTTCTGGGGAATGCAGGACCTCATCCGCAAGTACCCGGGGGTGATCAGCACAAGAGTGGGTTACACCGGGGGCGATGTTCCCAACGCCACCTACCGCAAGCACGGCACCCACGCCGAAGCGATCGAGATCATTTTCGATCCGCAAAAGATCACCTACCGGAAGCTTCTGGAATTCTTCTTCCAGATCCACGACCCCACGACGCGCAACCGTCAGGGTAACGATCTCGGAACTAGCTATCGCTCGGCGATTTTTTATACGAGCGACGAACAGAAGCACGTCGCCGAGGACACGATTGCGGATGTCGAGGCGTCGGGACTATGGCCCGGCAAAGTGGTGACGGAGGTCGTGCCCGCCGGTCCCTTCTGGCAAGCGGAGCCCGAGCACCAGGATTATCTCGAGCACTATCCCAACGGTTACACCTGCCACTTCGTTCGCCCCGGCTGGGTGCTGCCAAAGCGGGAGCGAGTAGGCGCCGGAACTGGCTGACCGTTTCCGATTGAGAGATTCGCCCGAGTTGCGTGTCGGGCGCGATCGGCGCGGTTATTATTTCACCGCTCCCGCTTCCCGCCCATCACCTCCCGCTTCCCG
This sequence comes from Gemmatimonadaceae bacterium, assembly GCA_050733495.1. Taxonomy (GTDB): domain Bacteria; phylum Gemmatimonadota; class Gemmatimonadetes; order Gemmatimonadales; family Gemmatimonadaceae; genus UBA4720. Next base: position 4,228 of record JBOHTC010000087.1, read on the forward strand.
CCCACCGCCTCCCGCTTCCCGCCCACCGCCTCCCGCTTCCCGCTTCCCACTTCCCGCCCTATCGACTCGATCCTGAATCCGCTTATCATCCATCCGCTCCGGCCAGGCGGCAAACGCAGGTGTCGGGCCCTTCCATTCGAGCTCGTCGACATCGCGGAACAATGGCGCGTCCGTCTTTAGTGTCGCCAGAGTCTTGAACAGGAGTGCCTGCGCGCGATTGTCTCCAAGTGCCCTGTCGGGGAAAGATTCAATCGGGCCGTAACGATTGATCATCGATGCAGCAGTCGTGGGTCCGATACCGCGGATGCCGGGGTAGCCGTCCTGTGAATCGCCGACGAGGGCCAGAAAATCGGGAACGCGCTCCGGGTCGACGCCGAATTTCTTGCGGACGCCATCCGCGTTCCGAACCTCCATTCCTTTCCGAATGATCTGGACGACGCGGTCATCGCGCACGCACTGCGAGAGATCCTTGTCGTTCGCCCAGATGCAGACTTTTTCGACGCGTGGATCTTCTGACGCGAGGTGCGCAGCTGACGCGAGCCCGTCATCAGCCTCGAGCTCGACCATCGGCCAGACGGCGACGCCCATTGCGGCCAGCGCATCTTCCAGCGGTTGAAACTGGGCCCACAGGTTGGGTTCGATCCCTTCGCCCGTCTTGTAGTCGGGCCAGAGGTCGTTCCGAAAAGACTCGATGACGTGATCGGTCGCGACGCCGATGTGCGTTGCACCGGTCTCGATCATCTCGAGCACCGAGTGCAATACGCCAGCGACCGCCTGCAGCGGCTTATCTTTTCCCTGATTGTAGCGGCGGTGGCCGTAGAAATGGCGGAACAGCTCGTAGGTGCCATCGATGACGTGAACGATCATCCCTAAAGTTGGCGACCCACCGACCGGTTGTCACACGGAGTCTGGTCGATTCGCCGCTGTCGGGCGATTTTGCCAAATTGAGACCTCGACGACAATGAGCAGGTTCCGAATGCGCCACCGCTTTCTTCTCGCCGCACTCGTCTCGCTGACGCTGCCTGCCGCAGCAAAGCTGCAGGCCCAGCGGCCCGCGCTTTCGCAGGCTGTTCGCGCGTACGTTGCCATCGACACGCCGATCGTCGCACTAACGCACGCGCGGGTGATCGACGGAACTGGCGCCCCGCCGAGCGATGATCAAACCATCATCGTCCGCGACGGTCGCATCGCCGCCCTCGGCAGCTCGCGCTCCGTCGCCGTACCCGCCGGCGCGCAGATCCTCGACCTCACTGGAAAGACGGTGATTCCGGGACTGGTGATGGTCCACGAGCATCTGTTCTATCCAACCGGTCCGGGCATCTACGGAAATCTGGCCGAGAGTTTTACGCGGCTTTATCTGGCGGGTGGCGTTACATCGATGCGCACCGGCGGCAATCTCAACGGCTTCGGTGATATCGGGATCAAGCGCGACATCGACGCCGGAAGGAAGCCCGGGCCGTGGATCGATGCGACCGCGCCGTATCTCGAGGGTAAGGGACTCGGTCTCGATCAGGTGCACGAGCTCACCGGCGTTGATGACGCACGGCGGATGGTGAATTACTGGGCCGATGCCGGAGCGACGTCGTTCAAGGCGTACATGCACATCACCCGCGCGGAGCTTGGTGCGGCAGTCGAGGAAGCGCACAAGCGCGGATTGAAGGTCACCGGACATCTCTGCTCGGTGACATATCGTGAAGCCGCTGCGCTCGGCATCGACAACCTCGAGCATGGATTCTTTGTTTCTACCGATTTCGTCCCGAACAAGAAAGCCGACGATTGTCCGGGCCAAAATGTGGGTGAAAAAAGCGCTCGACGCAGTGGATGCAAGTGGTGATGCGGTACGGTCGCTGATCGCGGAGCTTGTGAAGCGTCGGGTTGCACTCACATCGACGCTCACTGTTTTCGAGACGTTCGTTCCGGGCCGTCCGCTGCCGCCTGGTCTGGATGTGCTCGATCCTCAGCTCCGCGCACAGTTCGAGCAGCGTAAGGCGGCGGTCGATACCAACACAACATCAGTGTTTCGGTCGCTGTTCGCGAAGGCGCGCGCGATGGAGCTAGCGTTCTCGCACGCCGGTGGACTGTTGCTCGCCGGTACCGATCCGACCGGAATCGGCGGCGTCGTCCCCGGTTACTCCAACCAGCGCGAGATCGAGCTACTGGTCGAAGGTGGCTTCACGCCGCTGGAGGCGATCCGTATTGCGACGTTGAACGGCGCGACGTTTCTCGGAAGAGCCAATCGCACCGGCTCGATCGCGATCGGAAAGGATGCGGATCTCGTCGTGATCGCGGGTAATCCAGCGACGCACATAAGCGACGTGCGAAATGTGCAGATCGTGTTCAAGCAGGGTGTCGGCTACGACCCTGCGAAGCTGATCGAATCAGTTAAAGGGAAGGTCGGTCTTTTTTAGCTCGAGGTGAACGGCGAGCACGCGCCGCAATCCTGGCAACGGTCTAAACCAAACGGAGGTCGATATGCCTGCCACCATTGCTCTACCATTCACGAGCCGTACCTACGTCGCGCTCGCAATCGCGCGCGGGATCGCCGCCGGACTAGGCCATACCGACGTAAGCGCCACACATATTGCACTCGGCATTCTTCGCGAGGGAGAAAATATCGCAGTGGTCACGCTCCACGATGGCGGCGTAAATCTCAGGCAGCTGCGACACGAGCTGGAATCAGGGCTGCCGCCCCACGGACATCCGCAGCTCCGGGCGGTAGTGCTCCCCACGACGAAAACCGAACAGGAAATCGTGGAGCTCGCAGCTACTGAGGCAGCGGCGCTCGACTCAGAGTATCTCGGGTGCGAGCACCTGCTGCTTGCCCTGCTTCGGGATCCTGATGCAGCGATCGCCCGGACGTTCGCCGGTCAAGGCTTTACCTACGACGTGGCCATCACTCGGCTAATCGCATTCTATCGGAAATCACGCGAGGAATAGCGGCGTGGCGTGTCAGCGCCTCCACAATAGGCTCGCGTCGTTACCGACGAAGCACGCGCCGTAGCAGGCTTAAGGAAACCTCGCGGAGGCAGCATCGAGCGGGCCAGCTCCTATTGGCTGGGTATATGCCTTGCCACGCATATGCCGTCTAGCGTATATTAGGCCCATGACATCCACGTTCGAGATCATCGCCGAGCCCAATCGGCGCGCGATACTGGAGCTCCTCGTCTCTTCAGAACGATCAGTTGGAGAGATCGAGCGGCGCCTTCGCATGTCGCAGCCGACCGTGTCGAAGCACCTGCGCGTGCTGCGCGACGCAGGCTTCGTGGAATCCACGGTCGACGCCCAACGCCGCGTCTATCGACTGAAACCAGAACCACTTCAGCAGGTGGAGAAGTGGCTCGCTCCGTTCCGTCGGTTCTGGTCCACTCATGTGGATGCTCTCGAGCGCCACCTCGACCGCGTCGATCAATCAAAACCAGCACAAAAGAAGACAAGGAGAAAAAAATGACCACTCGCGAGAAATACGCGCCTGGCTCGGCCAGCGGCGCGCAGGTACGGAAGGAAGGAAAGGGAGAGACCTGGACACTCGTCCTCGACAGAGAGCTGCGACATCCGCCGGAAAAAGTCTGGCAGGCGCTGACCGACCCCGCGCAGCTCCGCGAATGGGCGCCGTTCGACGCCGACCGGAGCCTGGCGACTGCCGGAAGCACGGTGAAGCTCACCACGGTGGGGGCGCCAGGGCCGTACGTTACCGAAACCAAAATCACGCGGGCCGACGCACCCAAGGTGCTCGAGTACAACTGGGGCGGCGGCGACATCCGGTGGGAGCTCAAGCCGTCCGCTGGCGGAACGCACCTGACGCTGTGGGCCAACATCGGGCGCCGCTGGATCTCCATGGGTGCTGCCGGATGGCACATCGCTCTCGACGTTCTGGATCGCCTGCTCAGCGGCGATCACATCGGCCGCATCGTTGGTCCCGAGGCGATGCAGTTCGATGGCTGGCTGCGGCTCAACGCCGAGTATGCAAAGCAGTTCGGCGTCGAGAACCCAGTTTAGCCGGCCGCCCACGGAGTTGATCTTGTCCGCTCGAAAGGAATAGGCGACGCCGGCGAAGGATCGGGTCAGGTTGTGCGACTCGATACTGACTCGATCACCGCATCCAGTGACGAGTACCGCGGCGCGTAGCCGAGCCTCTGGCGCGCCTTGGCGATACTACCATGCGGCGAATGGGCGATGTGGTCCCATGTCGCCGCCGCCTCGTCTTCAGTGACGGTGTGACGCCACTCTTCCCACGGAAGAAACTCGATCTGCGGTCGCTGGCCGTAGTGCGCGTACATGGCTTCCGCGTAAGCGCGCAGAGTCATTGGTGCCGGCGAGACGACGTGAAAGCTTTCCCCAACAGCATCATCGGGACGAGCGAGCGCGAGCTCGAACGCCTGCGCGACGTCGTCGGCGTGGACGTGGTGCACCGTCTCCATTCCCTCGTTGGGCAGCAACAATGCCTCACCGCGAGCTATGCGCGTAAAGACGTCTGGATTCAAATGCCCCGCGGGATTCACGGAATTCCATCCCGGCCCTACTATATGACCGGGATGAAGAACTACAGCGCGCGCATCTCCGCGCTGAGTGGCATCGAGCAGCTGTCGTTCGATCGCTGCCTTCTTGATTCCGTAATCGCCGAACGGATGTCGGGGCTCGTCCTCAGTAACGCCTCCCGCTTCCCGCCTCCCGCCTCCCGCATTCCTCGGACGTCCGTGCACCCACATGGTACCGCAATGGAGAAGTAGCGTTTGTCGAGGTCGTAGCGCGTCGATCAGTTGCTGCGCGCTCGCGGGAGTGAAGCATATGAGATCGATGACTGCATCGGCATCGAGCGCAGCGATCCGCGATCCGAACGTCCCCCGTTTTTCCTCGGCGACGCGATCGATCTCGATATGTTTTACTTCATTCCACGCGTGATGTGGAACGTATGGGCCCCGCTTGCCACGGCTGACGACGATGACATCGTGCCCCGCGCTAACCAGTCGCGGGACGAGGAAGGTCCCGATGTGGCCGGTACCGCCGATGACGACAACAGGCATCGCAGCTAACCTTTCCCGGCCGCTCGGCGCGCAGCGACGGCAAAGTGGAGAAAATACCGGCTAAGTGACGCGCTCGCGCCGAGCGGCTCATCGTCACTCCAAAAGAGCGCGCAAAACTGTTCCCTTGCCCGCAAAACCTCGCGGCGCCGCGGTCCTCGCCAGCGATCGTCAGCGGCGGTCAGATCAAAAAGTTCGAGGCTGCGATTCACCGCGAGGTCACGCCGGTCCGAACGTCCCGCCTCGTGGGCCTTGATCGCGCGCTCCACCTCGCTTCCGACGTTCGCCATTTGCTCAATGAAGGTCAGAGACTTCCAGCGCCCGCTTACCAGATCGACGTGGCCCCGTGGCCGTGTGGCCGTGTGTCCACTATCCATGCTGGCTTCCTCGAGGACGTGCGGGAAGATAGTCAAGTCGCTTCGACTGAACCCAGTGTTCGCGTCCGTTTCGTAGATTAGGGCGGGACAAGCACGGAGGACCCATATGCGTCGATACATTTTGATCTCAGGTCTGTTCTTCACGCTGCTCGCAGCCGTTCAACTCATCCGGTTCCTGTTGCGGTGGCCGGTCGTCGTCGCTGGTGTCACGATCCCGATTTGGTGTTCGCTGATCGCGGCGCTAATCGTCGGATCTCTCGCCACGTGGGCGTTCCGCGTTAGATCACAGGCTGGCTGAAGCGTGGCCCGTATAGCCCACACGCGGTCTTTAATATTCATCGTCGGAGCCGCCGTTGCGGCTGTCCCCTCAGTCGCTACGGCACAAGCACGCGGCCGATCGGCCGCCGTCACAGCAACCAGCACCCTGCTCATTCCCGACCGCGTGTGGGACGGTGTGCAGGACGCACCGCATTCGGGCTGGGCGGTCCTCGTCACCGGCAACCGGATCGTCGCCGCGGGACCACGTAGTCAGATCAGCGCGCCAAGCGGGGCGACAACGATCGATCTCCCGGGCACGACACTAATGCCGGGACTGATCGACGCGCATTCGCACATGCTGCTGCATCCGTACAACGAGACGTCGTGGAACGATCAGGTGCTTCACGAAGCGCTGGCGCTACGCACTGCGCGCGCAGTGAATCACTTGAGAGCGACGCTCATGGCCGGCTTCACAACTGTGCGCGACCTCGGCACCGAAGGCGCCGGTTACGCGGATGTCGGACTCAAGCAGGCCGTGAATCAAGGCATCATCCCGGGTCCGCGAATGTTCGTCTCCACGCGCGCGATCGTTGCCACCGGCGCCTATGGGCCGGCGGGATTCACTCCGGAGTACACGAACGACATTCCGCAGGGCGGCCAGGAAGCGAGCGGGCTCGAGGAGATGGCGCAGGTAGTGCGCGATCAGATCAAGCACGGCGCTGATTGGGTGAAGATCTACGCCGATTACCGCTGGGGACCGAACGGTGAGAACGAGCCGACGTTCACGCTCGACGAGCTCAAGGAAGCCGTCGACATCGCCAACAGCTCCGGGCGCCCGGTGACAGTTCATTCGACGACGCCGGAAGGAATGCGCCGAGCGATTCTCGCTGGCGTGACGACAATCGAACACGGTGACACTGGGACACCTGAAGTCTTCAAGATGATGGCCGACCGCGGCATCTGTCTCATTCCGACCCTCGCCGCCGGTGATGCAATCATGCAGTACAGGGGCTGGCGGAAAGGCGTCGATCCTGATCCGCCCTCAGTAGTCGAAAAAAAGAAGAGCTTCAAGGCCGCGCTCGATGCGCACGTGACGATCTGCAACGGCAGCGATGTCGGCGTTTTCACCCACGGTGACAACGCGAGAGAAGTCGAGATGCTTGTTGCCTACGGAATGACGCCGGTCGCCGCGCTCCGGTCGGCCACTTCCATCGACGCGAAGATGTTGCGAATGGGAGATCAACTCGGGCAGGTGAAGGACGGCTATCTGGCCGACCTGATCGCAGTGAAAGACGATCCGACCAAAGACATCTCCGCGATTCGCAACGTGCAGCTCGTGATGAAGGACGGGACGATCTACAAGCAGTGACTGAGCGCGTTCGCGCGCATTCGTAGGAATGCATGTCGCAGTTATTTTTCACTTATGACCAAATCTTTCAGCAAACTCGTTCTCCTTCTCCTCTCCGCCGCGCTCGCTTCGACCGCCGCCGCGCAAACTCCCTCGGCCTCCGCGTCTCCGTCGC
>JBOHTC010000088.1:0-25994 GCA_050733495.1 Gemmatimonadaceae bacterium
CCGTCGTACCGGCCGCATCGGCAACGAGCCGTGGTGTGTTCAGATGATCCGTGTGAATGTAGTTGAAGGCGGAGCGCCAAACCGATGCCCTAGACGGCAGGAATGTGCGGGCTATTGCGAAGCAACGCTGGAGGAACGAACACGTAGCGAGTACGAGGACGCGGCACAGCGCAGAAGATTGGGAATCCAAGTAGCTCGGGTCCCGCAGCTCCCCGACTGATAGCGTCTAACGTGTCACGAACCCTTGCGCGATCTGAATCGTTCTCACTCGGGCCAAAGGCGAGCAATTCGTATTCTCCGTAACTCTCTCTCGACCGCAGTAGTCGCCATGGAAGCAAAATCTCTCCAGCTTTGTATCTGACTCTGCACCCAACTTCGGAGAGCTCGTAGAACACTTCGCCTGTGCCCTCGTTGCGAAACACCAGTGACGAGAAGCGAAGATTCTGCCTATAGCCGACTAGATATACGAGCGCGACGAGAATTGCGGCTACCGCAACTCCGGACAGGAGACCCCACATCGTCGCGTTTGAAATCACGCCACCCGCCGAGATGCAAAGAACTATCACCACTGCAATCACAATTAGAACTGCAGACTTGACGACCCCAGGACGGTATTCCCTCTTCAGTACATATCGAGTGGCATCACGCACAAGGTGGTCTGAGAAAGTGGTCATGTTTGTCCTAATTGGCATATCGCCTGAAGCATAAATCAGCAATAGCGCATGCCGCAGTGCATCCAACCGTCGCGACGGCAACACAGACCGCCGTTGGATTTCTTGTACAACCAGCCAGGCACGCTTTAACGACCGGCGGCGAACGAAGAAGAAGACATGCAGCGCACATCGTCAGCCCAATTTCCGGCTGCCGTATGCAGTGATAGGTCGTTACCGCCATGCAGGACAAGAAGCAGCTCTGTCCTACGTTAGGAATTTCACCTTCGAGGCCTACAGTATCAATTCGGTCAAGGGGTCGCCCGAAGACGTACGCGTAGATGTTCAGCCGACCTTTCAGCCCAATCGGGTCACCTTCTTCGTATCTTCCGACACTTGGGTCGTAGTCCCGGAAGTAGTTGTAGTGCAGCCCGGTCTCTGTGTCGTAGCGTTGGCCAGGAAGTCGTAGAGGTAGATCGAAGGCGACCGAGTTTCCGTCCGGATCGTCGTTCGCCGGGTTGTTCCCGAAGGGCTCCTGTTGATCCCACCGCCACACCGTCGTACCGGCCGCATCGGCAACGAGCCGTGGTGTGTTCAGATGCTTAGCCACGTTGTTCCTTCGTCACCAGGTATACGCTGCGCCGCACAAGGGTTCACTTTGGCGATACCGTCGGCGGCTCATAGACGAATTGCCAATCGCTGAGCGAGCCGGCGGAGGAGAATTCTCCTAAGCGTACAGGCCTTCCCTCGGCCAGACTGTGCACGCCAGCGATACCCCCGCCAGGCGCAGCGATGAGGCCCCACTCGGGTTTGGCCGTAAACGGGTCGTCGTAGATGCGCCGGAGGTAGCGTTGGCGCGTGAGGAATCGATGGTCCTCGAGCAGATCTTCGAGGGTTTGCGGGAATTGCTTGGCGGCGCCGGGCGTTCGCTGGTAGTACAGACCGATTGCCTGCCGGAACTGCTCACCGATCCAAAGAAGCTGTGTCTCCTTCTCCCGCTGCGCCGCGTGGGAGGCGAGCTCGCCGTAGGCTGCGAGTCCGGTGCCAAGCGCGGCGACGACTATGAGTAGGGCGACGTAGGTGAAGCCAGTTTGGACCCTACCACTGCGCATAAGGCCGTCCGTCCGCGCCATTCCCCTGGGCGCCGCTCTTGACATCAAACACGCCCCCCATCCTTGCGTCGGCCGGGGGTACCTGGACCCAGGTGGTCGTGCTCTCGGTGATTGGATCAGGTGGGATCGCTCGTAGGTACTTCTTCGTCACGAGATCGTCGAGCGCGGCCGGGTAGCGCCCGGTGTCCGCGAAATGTTTATCGATGGCGTCGCGCATCCGCGCGAGATCCTCTCTCAGCGCAGCTTCCTCTGTCCGAGACACGCCCCCAAAGTACCGGGGCACCGCGATCGAGAGCAGCAATGCGATGATCGCGAGGGCAACCAATAGCTCTATCAGCGTGAAGCCGCAACGTCGCATTCACCACTCCCGGTAAGGCACCCGGTTCAGGCCGACCTTGTCGCTGGACGAGTAGACGTCGAACACGTCCTTCCCCGGCACGGGCTTGTCGGGGGGGCTTTCGTAGCTTCGAAGACGCCAGGTCTGCGCCGGCGAGGCCGTGTCGTCGGGGTACATCGGGTCGCGCGGCAGCCGCCGCAGGAAATAGATTCTTGCGCCGGCGGGGCTTTTTGCGTCCGGTACCCCTTCCACGAGCGCGCCGAGCGTAGGCGGAAACCCCGACTGATCGGCCGCCCGCACGATCCGTCCCTCATCGGCGGCGTGCTTGTAGGCGTCGAGCGCATCGCGCACGTCGCGCAATGCCTTGCGTAGCTCATGCTCCTTTTCCCGCTGAGCGGCGAGTTCGGATAGCGGCATGGCGATGGAGGCGAGCGTGGCGATGATCGCCGCGGTGATCAGGAGCTCGACCAGCGTGAAGCCGCGAGATCTCACGGGCGCTTCGGGGGAACCGCCGCGGGCAGCAGGTTGAGGGGAGCGGCGCCGATCGCGCCTTCCGTCCCCGAGGCGAACTCCTCGAGCCGTACGTCGGGCCGTGCGATGTTCCGAATGATGCGCGGCGTGATGAGGAGCACGATCTCCGTCTTGGTCGTGGTGTCGGAATGGCTGCCAAAGAGGCGACCGATCACGGGCAGGTCACCAAGCCCCGGAATCTGATTGATCGATTTGCGGTCCTCGTCGCTGATTAGCCCCGCCAGGACCTGGGTCTCGCCGTCCTTCAGTCGAAGCGTGGTGCTCGCGTTTCGCGTCCCCAGCTGGTACGTAAGCGTTCCGGACGCGCTCTTGATCGTCTGGACGATATTGCTCACTTCCAGCCCGACCTTGATTCCGACTTCGTCGTCCAGCGTTACCGCGGGCTCGACGTCGAGCTTCAGGCCCACATCGAGATAGTTGACCGATTCCGCGACAAATCCCGTCGACGTGGAGGTATTAGTAATAACGGGGACCTTGTCCCCGATGTGGATCTTGGCCTTCTCGTGGCTCTTCACCCGGATGCGTGGATTGGCGAGGATGTTGGAGCGGTCCGTCTCGTTCTTGAGGTTGAGGACTAGGAACGGATCGCTTACGGTGAGGCGAACGAGGTTGGAGTCCCTGTTCAGCCACTCAGGCAGCGTGATCGTGCCGGGGGTGCCCGCGCCACCAATGAGCGAGTAGCTCACCTGGCTCGGATACTGGATCCCGAGGTCCTGGAGCACGTTAGTGCCGACCTCCATCACCTCCAGCTCCAGCATCACCTCCGGCTCGGCAAGATCCTGGGTTCGTACGAGCCGTTCGGCCATGCGCACCGCTTCCGGGGTGTCGCGCATGACGAGAAGATTTAGTTTCTCGTCCACGATCAGGTCCTTCGTCTTCACGAGCGTCTTGATCGTGTTGGCCATCTGCTTCACGTCGACGTTCGTCAGGTAAAACGACTTGACGACAAGCTCCTGGTAGTCGCGCTGCTTCGCCTGGGTGTTCGGATAGATGAGAACGGAGTTCGCGTTCAGCACCTTCCGGTCGAGCTGGTTGGTCACGAGGATGAAGCGCATCACCTCGTCGATGGGCGTATCGCGCACAAACACGGTGGTGCGCAGGTCCGGCCGAACGTCACGGTCGAACACGAAGTTAAGTCCCGTGTTGCGCGAGAGTAGCTCGAAGACCTGCTTGACCGTTGCGTCCCGGAACTCGATCGTGACGGGTTTCTTGAGTGCTGCCGACAGCTCGGGGCTCGCAATCGCGGCCCGCGCGGAGCGCTCTTCGACCTGGCGAAGGAGCCGCAACGCGTCGCGATGCGCGGGATTCTCCGCCAAGACGTCGCGAATCCGCGAGAGCGCTCCTGCGCTGTCGCCTTTGGCGATTGCGGCCTGCGCTTCATCCAGTGTGGCTCGGTAGCGCCGCTCGGCGGCGACCGACGCGATGCCGTTCTGGGCTCGAGTATTGCGGGGATCGATCTCTAGCATGTGCCGGTAGGCGGCCTCTGCGGCATTCCAGTCCGAGCGCAGCCGCGCTGCGTCGGCCAGAGCGAGGGCCTGTTGCAGCGCGAGCTCGCGCTGGCGTGCCGCGTACTCGCGGTACGCCGCGTTAGCAGGATCAAGGCGCTTGGCCTCTTCCACCTTCAGCATACCGCCCACGAAATCTCCGGATTCGACACGCGAACGTCCCTCGTCAAACGCTTGCTGTGCGGCGCAGCCGGCGAGAAGAGTGAGGAGAGTCACTTGAATGAGACGGTGGAGTTTCATTTGCACCTCCTACGGCCTTGGCGGGACTGGGAGTGTCTGGCTCTGCCCGAGCGGCATGTATTTGAACGTAACTGACGCATCGGCAATGGCTTCGATTCGGTAAACGGAGGCGACCGTGTCTCCCACCCCGGCGCTAAAGAGGCTTTGGTCGGACTCAAGAAACACGACAGTGCGCGTTCCGTCGGACATCCGGCCCAGGTACTTGAACGGCAAAGGGGGTGCGATCGGCGCGGGGGGTGTCACGGGAATTGCCGCCATGGTCGCAGCCGATGGCCCGGGCGGTGGCCGCCGCTTGAAGAGATCCGGTACGGTTCCCACGACTTTACGGCGCTCAAGGCCTTCGATATTGAGCGGCGCGTTCGACGCGTCGGGAGCGGAGACCGGTCCGACGTCATGCACCGGAGGCGGTGCTTGCGGGCCATTCCACGGCGCACCCATGACAACGCCCGCAAGTAGCGCGAGCACCACTACCAGGAGCGTCGCGCGCGGCGGAATGTCTCGGACGCGGGGCAGCTTCATGGCTCGAGCAGATGCAGCGTCATGACGATGTCGACTTCGAGCCGCGGGTCGTTCGCCCGGACACGCCGGAAGTTCGCCTGGTCAAGCGACAGAATGGGAATATCGTTCAGTGCAGTGGCCATGAACGCGCGAGCCTGACCGTAGGTCGCGACGATCGGGAGGTTGATCTGGTAGCGCACGAGGCGCGTCCCGGTGGGAAGCACCTGGTAGTCGGCACTCGGCATCTCGACCCCTACCGCTCGCGCGATGCCGTAGATCTGTGCAAGGCGCTCGTAGGCGGCAACGGGCTGGTCGAAGAACCGATAGAACGCCGCCATCTGCACCGCGGGCGTCGACGCCCGAATCTGCGCGGAAGGGTCCTGTATTCGATGCGCCGCGGTTGCAAGCAACCTGAGCTCGGATTCCAGCGGATTGAGCGCAGTCGCCCGGAAGAGGACCGTGGCGAGCACGACTGCAAGCGCGGCGAGTCCAATTGGACCGATATGGCGCAGGAGTGCGCTCATCGGCTGCGCCCCCATGACGCCGATATCACGAACTGCACGGGCATGCCCGGGTCGCCGGTCGAGGGTTCGTGGTGAACGAGGGTTACGCGGCGAAGCGTAGGTTGCCCGCGCAGGTTGGCAACGAGCGAGATCGCGGCAAGATAGTCTTTGGCGTTACCTCGGATGGCGACCGTCATGTCGGATGGATCGGGTTCAACCGCCGTTATGGTCGTGCTGTCCAGCCGCGCGGCTTCAAGCGCCGCGAACAAATCCGTCCAGGGAATGGAGAGCTTGCGAATCGTGTCGCGCGCAGCCGTGTATTCCTCGTCGCTCACAGGGCGCGCCACCACCTTCACAAGAGGCGACTCGGCCGCGGTCGAGTGCGGGGCGCGCTCCAGCCGCACGCGCAGCGCCTCGACCCCGCTTCTCGTCTGCACGTACACGCGCACCACGTCGCCCGCGAATGCAAGCGCAAGTGCAAGGAGCGCGACCTGAACCAGGCGCGAAGGCCGCCGTGGGCGTTGGAAGTCGAGTTCGAGCGGCCTCATGCGAGCACCACCCGCTCGATCGGCGAAGCACGCCGCAACAGCGCCTCTTCCCGGCGAAGCATCTGCGGCAACTCGTCCCGCCAGCGGGGACCGACATTTCTTACGCGCACCACCTCCCAGAGCCCGCGAACGATCAGCGCGAGCGTTACCCGGCCGGCCTCTGTGGCAACGAGCCAACCGGATTCGGTCCGAAACGCGCTGCGGCGAGCATTGAAGGCCTGCATGAGCCTTGGCTGGATCGATCCGAGCGTTGCCCCGGCTTCCGAGACCTTGCGCCTGAGTTCGGCAAGAACGCTGCACTCGAGGGCGCAGGCAATCCGACCGGCGCCGCGTGGGGCAGGGGACACCCGAACGTCCCAATTGGCTAGCTCCGCGCCGTAGGTATCGACAAGGCGGTGGCGCGCAAAGGCCTCCCATTCCTCGTCACCCTTGAGCTTTGCGCTCCAGGGCAAGACCGCATAGCGAGAATGATGGCTGGTGAGAATTAGGGTGACATGCGCGCCACGCGGTGGCTCGGCGAGGGCGGTCGCGCCCTCGGGCCCCACGTCGAGGGTGAGCCTATTCGCCCACAAACGTGACACGGTTGATCTCCTCAAGCGTCGTCTCGCCGCGCCGCACGAGTTCGAGTGCCACCTCCCGCAGGGTCTGCACGCCGGTCGCTTTCGCTGCCTCTTTCAGGCGTCGTACTGGGACCCGTGCGACGATCAATTCCCGGATCTCGTCGTTGAGGACGAGAAGCTCGGCGATTGCTTTTCGACCACGGAATCCCGTGCCCCGGCAGCGCCCGCAGCCTGTGCCGTGGCGGAATCGATATGCCGATGCATCTGTGGGGGAAATGCCCACCGCTCGCAGCAGCTTCGCGTCGGGCTTGTCCTCTTCCGAGCATGCGCTGCAATTGATCCGCACCAGCCGTTGCGCAAGAACCGCGTTAAGGGCAGATACGAAGTTGAACGTGTCCACTCCCATGTGCATGAACCGCCCGATCACGTCGAAGACATTGTTCGCGTGGACGGTCGTATAGACGAGGTGGCCGGTGAGCGCGGCCTGGACGGCGATCTCGGCGGTCTCGGGGTCCCGGATCTCGCCAACCATGATTCGATCCGGGTCGTGCCGCAGGATCGAGCGCAGGCCACGCGCAAAGGTGAGGCCCTTCTTTTCATTCACCGGGATCTGCAGGACACCAGGCAGCTGGTATTCCACCGGATCCTCGATCGTCACCATCTTGTCCGACCCGCGGTGCACTTCCGAAATGGTCGCGTAGAGCGTTGTGGTCTTGCCGCTTCCGGTCGGGCCCGTCACCAGCATCATTCCGTAGGGCTCGGACGCGAGGCGCTGGAGCGTTTCCACGGTCTTTCCGTCGAACCCGAGATTCGCAAGCGTCAAGTTCTGCATCTGGTCGGCGAGCTGACGCTTATCGAGCACCCGCAGCACCGCGTCCTCGCCATGGACGCTTGGCATAACGGACACGCGGATATCGATCTCGCCACCGCGGTTTCGAACCTTGAAGCGCCCATCCTGCGGAAGCCTTCGCTCGGCGATGTCGAGTTCAGCGATCACCTTGATGCGCGAGATCGCGTGCTCCGCGGTTTCCGCGCCGTTTACCGACTTGATGGGGACGAGGACGCCATCGACCCGGTACTTGATCTCCAGCCCAGCGCCGGTCGATTCGAGGTGAATGTCGCTCGCGCCCGCCTTGAGCGCATCGTGAAGCGTCGAGCCGACGAGCCGAACGACGGGGTTGTCTGCCTCGCCGATCGCTTCAAGGGAGACATCCTGTGCCGCGGCGTCCATGTCCGCGCCCGACCCCGCGCCGCCTACGATCGCGTCCATCGCTCGCAACGCTTCTTCCCTTTGGGCGAGGAAGGCGGCGAGGTCATCCGCATTGGGAGCCCGGTATTCGACCGGCTCGTTGAGTAGTGCCTCCAGCCAGTCCTGCGTCTTCAGATCGTGCGGGTCGGCGAGGGCGGCGAAAAGCTGGCCCTTCTCATCGGCCAGAAGTGCACAGCCGCGGCGCTTGGATTCGGCAAAGGGCACGACATCGAACCGAGGGGTGCATGCGCGAAGCTCATCCAGAGACATCGCGCGCAGCGTCATTGGATGCTCCCGGCGAGCTCGAACACCGGCATGTACATCATGACAACGATTCCGCCCACCGCGAGCCCAAGAAAGGCCATCAGCGCTGGCTCGAACACTTTCGTAAAGGCGTCCACGGTGCGAGCGGTCTCGTCGTCGTAGAACCGGGCGATGCGGTCCATCATTTCGCCCATCTGCCCGCCGCGCTCTCCTACCGCCATCATGCGTGTTGCAACCGGGGTGCTAAGTCCGCTCGAGGTCAGCGCGGCGGAAATGGGCCGACCCTCTTCCAGCTGCCGTCGTGCCTGGGCAAGCCGCGCACGCAAATGCGGTGCAAGAAGCGCTTGCACCATGTCGAAGGCGCGTAGCGCCGGAATGCCGGCGCGCAGGAGCATCGCCGCCGAGCGGTAGAAACGGCCAAGCTGGTAGATCTGCAGGCGCTCACCCAGCGCCGGAATCCGCCAAACGCGCGTGGCAAGCGCCGCCCGGGTACGTTCCTGTGAAAGGACCGCGATGATGGCGCCAAGACCTGCGGCAAGTGAGAGCGCGACCAGCAGGCCGTGCGCCTTTACGAAGGTACCGAGGGAAAGGAGGACCCGAGAAAACAACGGCAGCTGCGTGTGCAGCCCTTCGTAGACACCCGCAAAGCGGGGCACCACATAGAACAGGAGAAACAGCAGCACCGCTCCGCCCACAACAAGGAGAATCGCGGGGTAGATAAGCGCCGCGGCGACTTTCTTCCTGACGCGATCGACCTCCTCCTCGTAGGCGATGTAGCGACCGAGCGCCTCGCGGACATTGCCCGTCCGCTCGCTTGACTGGACCGTCGCAATATAGAGGGGCGAAAAGACTGCCGGGTGGCGCGCGATTGCCTGGGAGAACGACGCGCCTTCCCCGAGGCTCGACAGGATCTGCCTGAGCAGGCTCCGAGCGTCCGAATCCGATTGCTTCTCTGCGAGGGTCTGAAGAGCCTCGACGAGGTTAAGTCCTGCATCGAGAAGCGCAAGCAGCTCGATCGAAAATAGCGTCGCCCGAAACGTCGGCCTTTGACGCAGGACCGGAAGACGCCCGAGGCCCGAACGCTTGACGCTAAGGATCGAGAGACCGCGCTGCCGCGCCGTATCTCGCGCGGACGCCTCGTCCGCTGCGTCCAGCTCCACCGCGACGATGTCCTGGTTTGGCGCAATCGCCTTGAGCAGAAAGCGCATCGCTAGTTCGTGAGGTCTGCGTCTTCGTCGCTGCCGCCGGGCTTGCCGTCGCGGCCGTAGGAGATGAGGTCGAACTCGCCCTTGGTCCCAGGCCTTCTATAGATGAAGGGATTGCCCCACGGATCCATGGGGATGTCCTTCTTGAGGTACGGGCCTCGCCAGTTCGCTTCATTGGCGGGCTTCTCGACGAGCGCCTTCAGTCCCTGCTCGGTGCTCGGGTAGTGCTTGTTGTCCAGTCGATACACATCAAGCGCCTTGTCGAACGCGTCGATCTGCGCTCTGGCGACCTGAACTTCAGATTTGCCGACTTGTGAAAAGTAACGCGGCGCAACGTAGCCCGCGAGCAGTCCGATGATGACGATGACAACGAGCAGCTCAAGAAGTGTGAATCCTTCAATCTTCATCGCAGGATGCGAGAGCTTGTTCACGCTTCCCCCCAAATCTGATCGCTAGATATCTCGAAAATGAAATTCCACTTCTCTAGATATCTCGCAACTTCGTGTGTACTTTTTTTTTGCGACGTGAGCAAACTAACAAGAAAACAGAAACGCGTATAGAGCGTCACAAGAAGAAGTCGGAAGGGGGAATCTGATGTCTTCGAAGTCAATCGCAGGCCGCGAGGATCTTGCTTCGCGTCTGCTTGCAGCTGCGTTTCTATCCGCGTTCATTCTTCTTGTTGGGCCAAGAGCACTCGCAGGTCCCGAAGTGCCGTTTGCCAATTGCTCAGCGGACGGAGGCTGTTCGCAGTTCAACGGACCCACTCCTCTCAGCTTCGAGGCTACGGCTCAGGCGGCTTGCCTTAGATTCGCTGCATCCAACAGACCAGGAACCCCTTGTTTCTGTGACGGATCGCAATGCTCGATACTTCAGTCCTGTACCGTAGACCACTACTTTTCACCTGGGCAGGTCGGCGGCGTCGGCGGGACGTCAGCAGAGTTCATTACCGCGATTTTGCCGACCAATGGTGCATTCCTTGACTACGGGATACGCAATGTAGGGGGATGCTCATGTCCTCAAGGCTCCGCATTGCAGGCAACTGGAAAGTGTGCGTGCAGTGGCACTAACGTGTGGAACGGGACCGCGTGCGTGTCGCCTTCCCAGTGCACGTCCCAATACCTGGACCAGTGCGCATCATCGACGATCCCCGATAAAAATTGTCCGACCTGCGGTGGTTGGGGCAATCCGATTGATCCGGGGGCTGCGGTCAAGTACGAACCGCAGGAAGTGTTCGCAGACCGGACGCTTGCACTGAAGCTGAACTACGTCTCCAAGAGGATCCCGGTAATAAGCGCAGCTAGGCCCGCTCCTTTTGGCGAGCGTTGGTCCTATTCGTATGGACGCCAGCTGCTCACCCAATTTAATGCGGGCAAGATTGGTGCCTTACGCTCCGACGGACGGGTACTTCAGTTTGTGCCGCCCACAAGTGGTGATGTCTATGTTGGTGACGTGGACATCACTGACACGCTTGCACGAACAAGAGATGCGGGCGGCGTAATTACCGGGTGGCGCTACTACGATTCCGCGAGCGAAGCCGTAGAGACATATAACACCACAGGCATCCTTACCCGCATCGATCTTCTTGGCGGGCAGTTCCTTCTGTTTACCTATAGCGACGCTTCCACTCCGCCAACGACGGCAGCGGTTCCAGGTCTATTAATCGGAGTGCAAGACAACTATGGGCGGGCGCTGCAATTCTTCTACAACGTCATAAATCGAGTGTCCAAAGTCGTCGACGTTGCTGGACAGAATTACCTGTTCGCGTATGACGACCAAGCGCCGTCTTTGACTCCATCAGCAAATGGCGGCGGAAACCTCGTGTCGATTACTTTCCCCGACAGCACGGTGCGCCGCTTTCAGTACAACGAGGTTGCAAATACGTCCGGCGCGAGCCTGCCGACCTCGTTTACCGGCATTACCGACGAGAACGGCATTCGTTTCGCCACCTTCAAGTACGACACCCAGGGGCGACCGATCTCGACAGAACATGCGGGTGGCGTAGAGCTCTATGCAGTAACCTACAACGCCGACGGGTCTGCGGTAGTGACCGACCCGCTCGCTGCGGTCAGAACGCTTACATTTGCCGCAATAGTTGGTGTTGCGAAGAACACAGGGATAAGTGGTCCAGCGTGTCCGGCATGTGGGGACGCCTCAAGAGCCTTTGATACCCACGGCAACGTTTTGTCGAGGATTGACTGGAACGGGAATCGGACCAACTACACGTATGACTTGACGCGAAATCTCGAAGCCTCGCGAATCGAGGGACTCACCGCCGCCGGCGCTTCGACCCCGAACTCTCGTACGATCAGCACGCAGTGGGACGCAAATTTCCGTTTTCCGGCGGTGATCGCGGAGCCGCTGAAGATCACGACAAACACATATGACCCCGATGGGACAGTGTGTGGGGCGCGAGGCAAGTTGTGTTCGAGGACGATTCAAGCGACCACCGACGTTGACGGGAGCTCTGGGTTTGGGGCTACGGCATCAGGTGCACCGCGTACGTGGGCCTACACGTACAACGCAAACGGCTCGGTGCTGACGATGAACGGGCCGCGGACGGACGTTGCGGACGTCACGACCTACACCTACTACGCGAACGATGATGCGGACCTCGGTAAGCGCGGGAACGTCGCCACGATCACCAATGCACTTGGCCAGGTCACGAACATCACCGCCTACAACCTGCACGGCCAGCCGCTGACGATCGTCGACCCGAACGGCCTGACAACGACACTTGCCTACGACCCGCGACAGCGCCTGACCTCGCGCACGGTGGGCACCGAGGCGACCGCCTACGAGTACGACAGCGTGGGGCAGTTGACGAAGATCACGCTGCCTGACAGCTCGTACCTGACCTACAGCTACGACGCCGCGCACCGCATGACCGGGATGCAGGATAACTTGGGCAACCACATCGCCTACACGCTCGATGCGATGGGCAACCGCACGCAGGAGCAGGTGTTCGACCCGGCGAGTACCCTGGCCCAGACCCGAAGCCGCGTGTTCAACAACCTGAACCGGCTCTTCCAGGAGATCGGCGCGGCGTCCCAGACCACCCAGTACGCCTACGACAATCAGGGCAACGTCACGAGCGTCACCGACCCGCTCACGAAGGTCACGAGCAACGCCTACGATGTGCTGAACCGCCTGCGCCAGGTGACCGACCCCGCGCTCGGGGTGACGCAGTACGCCTACAACGGCCTCGATGCCCTCACGTCCGTCACCGATCCCCGAAGCCTCGCGACGAGCTACACGGTGGACGGCCTGGGGAACCTCACGCAACAGGTGAGTCCCGACACGGGGAGCACGGCGAACACCTACGACGCGGCGGGCAACCTCCTTGCGCAGACGGACGCTAAGGCACAGACCACGAGCTACGTCTACGACGCCCTCAACCGCGTCACCCTCATCACGTTCCAGGACGGCGCGAAGCAGGCCTACGCCTATGATCAGGGCGCAAACGGCTTGGGGCGGCTCTCGAGCATCACCGAGACTGACCCCGGGAGCATCGTCACGGACCTCATTGCCTACGGCTACGACCAGCACGGGCGCGTGACGAGCGAGACGCGCACGCTCGGGGGGCACGCCTACGTGACGGCCTACAGCTACGACGCCTCGGGCCGGATGGATGGCATGACTTACCCCTCGGGGAGGACGGCTGCCTACACGTTCGACGCACTGGGGCGCGTGAACCAGATCACGACCACCAAGCCGGGGGACTCGCCACAAGTCGTAGTGCAGAGCGTCGTATACCACCCCTTTGGCGGGGTAACGGGATTCACCTTCGGCAACGGCCAGAGCTACGCCCGCACCGTGGACCAGGACGGGCGGATCGCGTCCTACACGCTCGGTGGCTCGGCCTTCGCGATCGCCTTCGACGCGGCGAGCCGCATCACCGGGATTACAGAGACCGGGAACCCTGCGAACGCCAACACTTACGGCTACGACGCGCTGGACCGCCTCACCTCCGCGGTGCTGCCGAGTTCGTCTTACGGCTACAACTACGACGCGGTAGGAAACCGGCTTACGAAGACCGTAGGCGCGGCGACGGACACCTACGCCTACAGCCCGACGAGCAATCGTATCGCCTCGATCTCCCCGGCCTCGGGCGGCCAGCGGAGCTTCACGTTCGATTCAAACGGCTCGACCGTTGCCGACGGAAACAACAACTACGCATACGACAGCCGTGGCCGGATGGTGCAGGCGGTGAGTGCCGTGGGCACGACTGGGTACCAGGTGAACGCACTCGGACAGCGGGTGAGAAAGACGAACTCCGCGGGCGACACGGTCTTCACCTATGACACGCGAGGGCGGCTGATCGAGGAGAGCGATCCCGGCGGGACCGTGAAGCGCGAATACCTGTATCTCGGGGACATGCCCGTTGGCGTGGTGCAGTGAGGAGATGACAATGAAAAGACTCCTCGGCATCGTTGCAGTCCTCGCCTCCCTTCCGGTCTTTGGCCAGTCGGAGATCATCCTCGACAACGGCTCGGCGGCCTTCAGCACGACTGGCACCTGGCCCACGAGCACATCGGTCGCGGGCTACTACGGCACGAACTACCAGACGCACGAGGCGAACGGCGCGCCGCCCGGCGCGATCGTGGTGGACAACACAGACCCGGGATTCAGTGCTACCGGCACCTGGACGCCGAGCACCGCAGTTTCGGGGTACGTGGGGACGAACTACCAGCACCACTACGCCAACGGCGAGCCGCCCACCGCAGTGGTGGCGGACAACCTCGCGGGGACCTACACGGGCACGTGGTCTGCGAGCACCTCGGTCGGGGGTTACTACGCGACGAACTACCAGGTGCACGCGGCGAGCACGGGGACAACGAGCTTCACCTGGACGCTGACGCTGCCCACTGCCGGGACCTACGAGGCCTATGCAAGGTGGACCCAGTACCCCAACCGGGCCTCGAATGCCAAGTACACCGTGAACCACTCGGGCGGGGCGGACGTGGTGACGGTGAACCAGGCGCAAGGCGGGGGCGACTGGCAGCTCCTTGGGACCTACAGCTTCGATGCGGGGGCAACGACGATCAGCCTGTCGGATGACGCCAACGGTTACGTGATCGCGGACGCGGTGATGATCGTGCCGCCGGGCGCGGCGCCGAACACCGCAACCTGGAGCGCCACGATCCCGAGCGCGGGGAGCTACGAGGTGTACGCGCGCTGGACCCAGCACCCCAACCGGGCAACGAATGCGAAGTACACCGTAAACAACGCGGCTGGGGCCACCCAGGTCATCGTGAACCAGATGGCTGGAGGCGGCACTTGGAGCCTTTTGGGAACTTACAGTTTCGATGCGGGCACGGCCACGGTGAACGTGACCGATCAGGCCGACGGCTACGTTATCGCGGACGCCGTCATGTTCCTACCGCCTGGATCCGGACCCAACACGGCCACTTGGACTCCGAACGTGGCGCAGGCGGGTCAATACGAGGTCTATGCGCAGTGGACTGCGAGCTCAAATCGAGCGACGGACGCGACCTACACGGTGATCCACGCCGGGGGCTCGACCGCGGTGCCTGTGAACCAGCAGGCGAACGGCGCGGCGTGGAACCTGCTCGGGACCTTCACTCTCAGCCCTGGGACCGTGCACAAGGTCACACTGACCGATCAGGCAAATGGGTACGTAATTGCCGATGCGATTAGACTGGTTCCGATCGCCGCTCAGGCCCCACTGGCCCTTTACTTCGTGCACACGGATCATCTGAACACACCACGGCTCGTGGCCGACGCCGCCGGTACGACCGTCTGGCGGTGGGATCAGGCAGAGCCCTTCGGGAACAACCCTACGAACGAGGATCCGGACGCGAACTCGGTCGCGTTCGATCTACCGCAGCGATTCCCAGGCCAAAGGTACGACGCGGAGACAGGGCTTCACTACAACTACTTCCGGGACTACGAGCCAAGTCTTGGAATCTATAAGCAAAGCGACCCAACCGGCCTTAAGGGCGGACCGAACACTTATATCTACGTCGGAGCAAATTCAGTCAGCTTTATTGACCCGAATGGCCTTCTATGTACTTACTCACAGAGCGCCGGAAGCTTCGTGTGTACAAACGATATCACCGGGCAGCAGTATCTATCGTGTACCGGATACTCCGGCAGCGGCACTGGCCTCAACAACCCCGCCGCCCAAGGTCAATCAGACGTTGGTCCTCTCCCGCAAGGTGACTATGGCGTTGGTGCGCCAAATCAACTCCGCGGCCCGTTGACGCTACCGCTAACGCCAGATCCTAGCAATACGATGCATGGTCGCAGTGGTTTCCTGATTCACGGTGACAATCCAGCTCAGAACAACACTGCGTCTAACGGATGCATCGTGCTTCCTCCAGCGTGCAGAGCCGGGATCCCCGTTGGTGAAACGGTCAGAGTCATCCCATGAACTCCATTGCACACGTTCTAGCAACCGTTTTATTCGCACTTTTGTGCTGGACAAGCAAGTCTCTAGCCGGCGGCGTTCCATTGGGAACATTCTCGATAGGCAGTGCCACCGTGGGAGTTACAACCCTGACTGAGATTCTAGATGCTTACGGTACGGCCAAAGCATCCAGGATTAGTGGAGAGGATGAGGCCGACATTAGTGTTTGTTACGTTCATTCCTCGCCCAAAGGTGAAACGTTCTTGGTCTTTGAATCAGGCGTCATGGGAAGCTTCAAAGTAGTCACAGGATTCAGAGTCTCGGTGCTTCGCCCCAAAGAACACTGCGTATCAACGAAGATAGAGCTCGGTGGATTGAAGACTGGAAATGGCATTCAGCTCGGGCTAAAATTGGAAGACTTCAAGAAGGCCCTTCCAGTCGAATTCAAACACCGTGATTCGAGGTTCATCTACAGAGCTGTGACCAAACGAGTTGCCACCCACGAGGAGCTAAGAAAACTTCGAGAGAGGTGGCCAAATGAACGGCAAGACTACTTCGACGTAACGACGACCTTAATTGCGAACTTCAAGCAGGACCGACTTGTTGACCTCTACGTTCACAGGATCGAATCGTATTGAGTTAGTCAGCAGGGCAACCTTCCATTCAAAGCATCTGAACACACCACGGCTCGTTGCGGGCGCTGCGGGCACGACGGTGTGGCGGTGGGATCAACAGGAGCCGTTCGGAGCGAACCCTGCGATCGAGGATCCGGACGCCAACTCGATCGTCTTCGACTTACCACTACGACTCCCCGGTCAGCGCTACGACGCGGAGACCGCGGTGCACTACAACCTAAAACGTGACGGGTACGACGCGACAATCGGTCGTTACACGCAGCCGGACCCGATTGGGGGCGCCTTTGCGGCTGTAGCGCCCATGAGTGGGTTAAACCATTTGTATGTTTACGCTCGATCGAATCCGCTAACTTTTATCGATCCTGACGGGCTCTGCCCCTGCGCCGGCGGAATTTGGGACGAGGAGATGGGTGACGTCGGATTCCAAGCCGCATTTATCGCTTACGTCTCCGGTTCAAATATCAATCTGATCTGCAGAAGTAACAAGAATTTGAAATGCAGTGGTAAACAGTTTTGCATTGGAGGGGGGCCAATTTTTGGGGGTGGGATCGGATGGTCATTGGGCGGAAGAGTTTCCGGCGCGAACGATTCGACCAATCTGTCTGGCTGGGGAAGCTTTGGCGGCGTTGTTTCAGGTGGGGCTGTCTCAGTTCAGGCCAACTCTTCCTCTGTTCAATCGTCCGCTGGCGTGTCTTGGAAAGGTGGCGGAGCCCTAGTCAGATGCGTAACTTACCAAATGAAATGTAATTGCCCATGCGCTCAGTGAGGGCGAGCAATGAGAGTTCTTGAAGAGTATTTCTACTTAATTGCACCAACGGTGGGGCTACTGTTTTGGTTCGTGGTGTTTGTCATCATGCGGGCCAAAGTTGAGAGCGAAACAAAGGGCACAACGGTTTTCGGCGTACTTCTTGCCGGCCCTCTTCATTTCTATCTCCGCGGGCGAAAATACACACTCACTCGAAGGGAGATTATTGGTTGGCTCGTCATGTTCTGTGTAATCGCTGCCGCACCATTCATGGCAGCCCTCTTAGAGCGCGGCTAGCTGTGCGAGGTCGTTCTATCGGTCTCTGCCTAGGCATCTGAACACTCTACGGCCATCGACCGTCAGCAGTCCTCTGTTCTAAAACCTTCACTGCCTCTTCGCGACTTAACCGGTCCGCAGGATGCGTCGCGGCGTGAACCTCCTTCAGCTTGCCGATCGACACGTGCGTGTAGATCTGCGTCGATCGCAGATCGGCGTGTCCGAGCAGCGCCTGGATGAAGCGAATGTCGGCGCCGTTCTCGAGCATGTGGGTAGCGCAGGCATGGCGCAGCAGGTGACACGCGCCCGGTATCCGGATCCCGGCCCAGTCCAGATGCCGTCGCACGAGGTCGCCGAGGCGGTTCTTCCCGAAGGGCTCGCCATAGTCGGTCAGGAACAGCGTGGCGTCGTCCGGCGCGCGCACGAGGACGGGACGCACCGTCTCGAGGTACCTGGCGAGCCAGAAGGAGGCTCGTTTCCCGATCGGCACCACCCGGTCCCGCCCACCCTTGCCCTGGCGGATGGCGAGGGTGCCTCGATCGCGATCCCAGTCGTGGACGCCAAGCGCGGCGAGTTCGGCGCGGCGCATGCCCGTCGAGTAAAGAACTTCCAGGATCGCCCGGTCGCGCACGCCCCACGGTGCGGTCGTGTCCGTTTCGTCGATCGTGCGCTCCACCTCCGCAACGCTCAGGACGCGAACAGGTAGCCGGGCGGGCTTGCGCGGAAGCTCGAGCTCCGCAGCCGGGTCGGATCGGATCCTTCCCGAACGCGCAAGCCACTTGAAGAAACCCTTCAAGGGGACCAGGAGCAACTGCTGCGAATTCATCGCGAGCGGCAGGCCGTCCGCCTTGCGGTAGAGGAACAGATCGCGCCGGTAGCGCTCGAGAAGCGGCGGCGTCAGCTCGTCCGTCGAGCGCAGGCCGCGCGCGTCGGCCCACGCCACGAAGCGCCTCAGCGCCTTCCGGCGAATCAGCACGCCCGCTTCGCGAAAGCCCATGAGGCGCCAATACTCGAGGTAGGCGTCAAGATCTGCCCGCATCGGATTGCGCGCCGACGGGTCAATCCGCGCTGCACGAATCGGGATGCGGCACTTGCGGTAGAAGGCGAGCTTCCGGTACCGGCGACCGCGTCGAGAATGCCTGACCCTTTCAAGAATCACCGGCTGCGAATCTGCTCCATCCATGGCGTGCGTCTCCGTTTGAACGAACGGCGCCGCCGGCCGGACCAGGGAGGCGCGCCCCGCTAGCCGAGCCCGAACGCCTTCGCGAGCAGCTCGTAGGACCGCAGCCGCGTGGCGTAGTCGCCCGTAATCGTGAGCGCCATCACCTCGTCCGCGGCGTAGCGCTCGGCGAGCGCGGTCAGCGCGCGCAGGCAGGTCTCGGGACTCCCGATCACGGCCCGGTCGCGTTGCGAGAGGACGAATCGGCGCTCTTCCTCCGTATAGGCGTGACGGGCGGCTTCCTCGTCCGTGGGGACCGGGGTATCGCGGCCCAAGGCCATGTGCAGCCTTCGCAGGTCGATGCACGCTGCCAGCCGCTCGGCCTCCGCGTCATCCGGGGCGCAGATGACGAAGACGCAAACGATCGCCGCAGGGGCGGATTCCCGCGCCGAGGGCTGGAACTGCTCGCGGTAGGCGCGCGTCACCTGGTCGCCGCCGCGCCCATTGATGAAGTGCGCGAAGGCGAATCGCAGGCCCATCTGCGCGGCGAGCGCCCCGCTGTAGTCCGAGGATCCGAGGAGCCAGACCTGGGGGGCGGTCTCGCCTGCGGGCTGCAGGCGCACGCGGCGGTGCGGATGGTCGTCGGGAAGGGTCCCGTCCAGGTGGCTGACCAGTTCCCAGACCCGATTGGGGAAGTCGTCGGCGGTCGGGAACTGACCCCCCGCCACCGCGTGCGAGGTGCGCGCGTCTCCGCCCGGCGCTCGGCCCAGGCCGAGGTCGATCCGGCCCGGGTAAAGCGCTTCCAGCATGCGAAACACTTCGGCCACCTTGAAGGGGCTGTAATAGGGGAGGAGCACGCCCCCCGTCCCCACCCGCATCCGCCGGGTATCCGCCCCCAGGCGGGCGAGCAGCACCTCGGGGCAGGGGTCTGCGAGGGCGGCAATCGCGTGGTGCTCGGCGAGCCAGTAGCGGTGGTAGCCCAGGGCGTCGGCTGCCCGGGCAAGCTCCAACGTGGCCTGGACCGCCTGCGCCGGGCTCTGCCCGGAGATGACCGGGGACTGGTCGAGGATCGATATCCTGAGGGCCACGGGTCATTATCCCGTCTGGCCCGTAAGCGGCGCCCGGGTCGTTTCGACCAATGCCCATGAGACTGCTCCCGATCCTCCTGATGACCACCCTGGCGACTCCCCTGGCCGAGGCCGGCCCGGCCTGCCGCGCCCAGTCCGGGGCGCAAACGACCGCCCTGGTGGAGCTCTACACCTCGGAGGGCTGCGACAGCTGCCCGCCGGCCGACCACTGGCTGCAGACGCTGGGCGCCCAGGGCTACGCCCCCGGCCGGGTCGTGCCCCTTTCGCTGCATGTGAACTACTGGGACTACATCGGCTGGAAGGACCCCTTTGCGCAGCAGCGCTTCAGCGACCGCCAGCGGCATCTGGCCCAGGTGCTTCACTCGCGGGTCGTCTATACGCCGCAGGTGCTGTTGCAAGGCGAGGACTATCGCGGCTGGGTCGGCGGCGGGTTCGAGCAGGCGCTTGCCCGCATCAACGCACGGCCTCCCAAGGCGAGCATCGCCCTCGAGATCGAGCCGGGAGGGCCCGAGGCGCTGCGCACGCGCGTGCGCGCCGAGCTGGCCGACGCCGGCCAGGCCGCCGACGCGGCGCTTTATCTCGCGAGCTACGAGAACAGGCTCGTCTCCAGCGTCTCCGCGGGCGAGAACCGGGGCCGGACGCTCACGCACGACTTTGTGGTGCTCGAATGGGTGGGCCCGATCGCGTTCGAGAACGGCCGCGTGGCCGAGACCCGGGACCTGCCCCTGCTGCCCAAGGCCGTGGCCGCGCACTCCGGGGTCGCCGCTTTCGTCCAGAACCGGCGCTCGGCCGAGGTCCTGCAGGCCCTGATGCTGCCTGCCTGCCCGGGCTAGCCCGGCCGGCGGCACCTCTGCGGGGCGGGGCGGCCTTCGGTATCATTCGCCCGAAGCCCACCAAGAAGGGGTCGACCCCCCCGAAGCGGAGACGAACACGGTGCTCGCGACCCAGATACGCCAGAAGGACGGCATCTTCTATTTCGTCAGCTACCCGGCGAAGGAGCTGCTGTCGCGCGTGCGCTTCATCAGCCGCTTCTACGGCGACGGCGAGCAGATCGCGCCCTCGCGCATCGCGCAGGACGACGACATCGCGCAATTCATCGCGCGCATCGAGCGCACGGACGCCGCCAGCGCGGCCTGTCGCAGGCCAAGGTCCGCCAGCTGCGCAACTTCTACGAGACCGCCGTGACGCAGCCGCCGATCCCGGGAACGGTGCTGCTGTTCACCTCCGAGACCCTGCGCTACCAGTCCGCGGCCGACGGCATGGGCCACTTGAATGAGCCGTCCGCGAAGTTCCTCATCATCGACGGCCAGCACCGCCTCGCGGCGCTGCACTTTTACCTGCAGGACCGGCCGCAGGAGGCCGCGACCATCCGCGTGCCGTGCATGATCTTCGACGGCCGCAGCGAGGACTTCTCCACCGAGATGTTCGTCATCATCAATTCCACGCCGACGCGGATCAACAAGAGCCACCTCGTCGACCTGTACGAGAAGGTGTCCTGGGCGGCGCCCGACCGCAAGTTCGCGGCGCGCCTGGTGGACAAGCTCTACAGCGAGGGCGACAGCCCGGTTCGCTACCGCATCAACCGGCTGGGCGGGCGCAGCCAGCGCGACAAGTGGATCCTGCAGGCGGAGCTGTTCAACGAGCTGCACCGCTGGGTGCGCGCCGACTGGCGCAAGATCCAGGTCTCGGGCGGCAGTGCGAAGAACGTCGACAAGTACTACGGGGCGATCCGCGATTTCCTCAAGGCGGCGAAGAATGTCTTCGGCGACATCTGGGGCAAGGACAACTACATGGTCACCAAGCCCGTGACCCTGAAGGCGATGATTCGCGTGTGCACGGCGCTTGCGCGCGAGGACGCCGAGCCCGCCGACGGGCGCCTCGCGCGCTGGGAGCAGCGCCTCGCGCCCTGGAGCGAAATGGTGCGCGAGTTCCGCGAGGAAGGCTTCTACGAGCGCTTCGCCGCCAAGGGCGAAGTCGAGCGCGTGGCGCGCGTCCAGAAGGACCTCGCGCGCGCTGCCGGCATCGAGGTGAAGAAGACGTAGGGTGGGCCGTTGGCCCACCGTACGATGGGCCGCTGGCCCACCCTACGCGATAGCTCTTCCCGCCACTAAACCCTCGATCTCCGCTTCGCCGTAGCCCAGCTCCTCGAGGATCGCGCGGCTGTGCTCGCCGAGCGCAGGGATCGCGTCCATGCGCGGCTCGAACTCCGACAGGTTGAACGGGGGCTTCAGGCCCTGCAGCGGCCCCGCGGGCGAATCAACCTCGGCCCAGCGGTCGCGCGCGGCGAGCTGCGGGTGGTCCCAGAACGCCTGCATCGAGTTCAGGCGCGAGTTGGCGATGCCGGCGGCCTCGAGACGCGCTTCGACCTCGTCGGCCGTGAGGCGGCCGAAGACCGCGGCGATTTCGGCGTGCATCGCCTCGCGATGCTGCACGCGCGCCGGGCTGGAGGCGAATCGTGGGTCCTTCGCCAGGGCCGCGTTGCCGAGCACCTGCTCGCAAAAGCGCGCGAATTCGCGCTCGTTCTGGATGCTGAGGAACACGGTTCCGCCGTCGCCGGCCGCGAACGGGCCGTAGGGCACGATGGTGGCGTGGAAGGCGCCGGAGCGCGGCGGCGCAGCGCCACCGTAGGCCGCGTAATACGCCGGAAAGCCCATCCATTCGCCCAGCGACTCGAACATCGTGATGTCGAGCGTCGCGCCGGCCCCGTCGCGCTCGCGCCGGAGCAGCGCGGCGAGGATCGACGACATCGCATACATGCCCGCGGCGATGTCGGCCACGGGAATGCCCGCCTTTGCGGGCGCCTCGGGCGTGCCGGTGACCGAGAGCAGGCCCGCCTCGCACTGCACCAGCAGGTCGTAGGCGCGCTTGTGGGCGTAGGGGCCGCTCGGGCCGTAGCCCGAGATCCCGCAGCAGATGAGGCGCGGGTGGCGCGCGCGAAGCTCGGCCGCGCCCAGGCCGAGCCGCTCCACCGCGCCAGGCGCCAGGTTCTGCACGAAGACATCGGCGAGCTCCAGGAGGCGTGCCAGGATCTCCTTCGCGCGCGGGTGCTTCACGTCGAGCGCGAGGCTTTCCTTCGACCGGTTGGTCCAGACGAAGTGCGAGGACAAGCCATTCACCGAGTGGTCCATGCTGCGCGACTGGTCGCCCGCACCGGGTCGCTCGATCTTGATGACGCGCGCGCCGAGCTCGGCAAGTTGGCGCGTGCAGAATGGGCCGGCGATGACCTGCTCGAGCGCCACGACCGTGACGCCCTCGAGCGGCCGCTTCACCGGAACGCGACTTCGAGGCCGGGCAGCGGCAGTCCGTCGAACGCGGTGCGCCAGACCTCGCCGGGCCGCACCGGGTGCGCGTCGGTCAGCGTGCCCGTGCTGACGAGCTCGCCCGCGTGCGGTGGGTCGAAATCGGGCTGGATCGCGAGCAGCTCCGCCAGGCAGGCGAGCGCGTAGAGCGGGCTGTCAAGGACGTTTGCGCCCACGCCCTCGTCGATGGTCATGCCGCCCCGGCTGAGGGTGACCCGTGCCCCGGCCAGGCGCTCCTCCAGCCCGTGCAGCCGCGCGACCGGGATCGGCTCGCCGAGCACGAGCCGCCCATGCAGTCCGTTGGCCGCGGTGCAGTCGGGCAGCTTGATCTTCCACCCCGGGTGGAAGCACTGCACGATCTCGATCGAGTGCGCGACCCACTCGATCGAAGCGAGGATCGCATGCGGGTCGTGCGAGCGCGGCGGGGGCGCGCGCAAGCCGAAGCAGATCTCGGGCTCGATCCTCGGCTGGGCGAGGCCCTCGAGCGGCACCTCGGCGCGCCCGCCCTCGGCGCGGATCAGCGTGTGATCGTAGACGAAGCCCCAGATCGGCTCGTGCACGCCGTAGCGCGGCCAGATCGTGCGGTTGGTGAAGCCGACCTTGCGGCCGACCGGCTTCCAGCCGATCGCAAGCCGGTGCCGGTGCAGCCGCGCCATGGCGTGGTAGCCGGTCTCGGCATCGAGCTTCGGGTAGCGCGCGCTGAACGGCGGCGCGGTATGACCGCTGGCGGAGAGCTCGATCAGCTCCTCGGCGACGGCGTGGAGCATGGATTCGGCCATGGCGAAAATTCTACCCTCGGGGCCGTGTTGCACCGTGCCGTTTCACGTGCCACATTACCGCGCCATGTCGCCCGCCCTGCTGTGGGCGATCGCCGGCCTCGGGCTGGTGATCGTCGAGCTCATCACCGGCACGTTTTATCTTCTGGTCCTCGGGATCGCCGCCTTTGGCGCCGCGGTTGCGGCCTGGGCGGGCCTCGCCTTCGAGGGGCAGTCGGTCGCCGCGGCCGCGATCGCGCTCGCCGGCAGCTACGTCGTGCATGCCTACCGGGCGCGAAACTCGGCGCGGCAAATGCGGCCGATCGATGCCGGGCAGCCCGCCAACTTCGAGGCCTGGGTGGACCAGGGGGCGGGCCTCGCGCGCGTGCGCTATCGCGGCGCGAGCTGGGAGGCCCGCCTGGAGTCGGGCGACGCACCGCAGCCTGGTGCTTTGCTGTACGTTCTGTCCACCGAAGGCAATACGCTCAGGGTAAGCGCCCGGCCCCCAGCCTGAGGCGCCGGCGCCAACGCAAAGGAATCGCATGCCCTCCAAGCTGATCATCGCAATCGTCCTCGCCGCCGCCACGTTCGCCCTCACCCGGCAGCCGAGCTACGCGGTGTACGTATTCCTGCTGGCGACCGTGGTCGCGTTCGTGCTGGAGGGCGTGCGCATCGTGCCGCAGCAGAGCGCGTTCGTCGTCGAGCGCTTTGGGCGCTTCCACCAGACGCTCGAGCCGGGCCTGAACTTCATCGTGCCGGTGTTCGACCGCGTCGCCTACCGGCACTCGCTGAAGGAAGTCCCGCTCGACGTGCCCGAGCAGGTGTGCATCACCAAGGACAACACGCAGCTCGGTGTCGACGGGATCCTGTACTTCCAGGTCACCGACCCGCGGCTCGCGTCCTACGGTTCGTCCAACTACATCCAGGCCATCTCGCAGCTCGCGCAGACCACGCTGCGCAGCGAAATCGGCAAGATGGAGCTCGACAAGACCTTCGAATCGCGCGACGAGATCAACCGCCAGATCGTCAGCGTGCTGGATGAAGCCGGGCGCAGCTGGGGCATCAAGGTGCTGCGCTACGAGATCAAGAGCCTGACCCCGCCCGAGGCCATCCTGCGCTCGATGCAGCAGCAGATCACCGCCGAGCGCGAGAAGCGCGCGCTGATCGCCAAGTCCGAAGGCGAGCGGCAGCAGGAAATCAACGTCGCCGACGGCGAGAAGCAGGCCGCGGTGCTCCGGTCCGAGGGCGAAAAGACTGCCGCGGTCAACCGCGCGCAGGGCGAGGCTACCGCGCTGCGGCTGATCGCGGAGGCAAACGCCGCCGCGGTGCGCGCAGTGGGCGAGGCGATGGCGGACAAGGGCGGCGCGGAAGCGGCCAACCTCAAGGTGGCCCAGGAATACGTCGCCGCCTTCGGCAAACTCGCCAAGGAATCCAACACGCTGATCGTGCCCGCCAATGCCGCCGACATCGCGGCCCTCATCACGACGGCGATGACGGTCCTCGACAAGACGCGCCAGGCGCAAGCCGTGGCGAAAGGAGCCTGACATGACGGTGACCGCAGTCAACCACTTCACCATCCTCACCGACAAGCTGCCGGAGACGCTCGAGTTCTACGACGAGCACCTGAACCTCAAGCCCGGTGCGCGGCCGCCCTTCACGTTCCCGGGCGCGTGGCTCTACGCCGACGGCGGCAGGGGCAAGGATCCGATCCTGCGCATCGTCGCGGGCGTGGATGGCAAGCGCCTGGTGAAGGGCGTGATCGACCACATGGCGTTCTCGGGCGCAGGCCTGGCGAAGGCGGTGGCAAAGCTGAAGAAATCGGACGTCGCCTACGAGCTGCGCCGGCTGCCGGATTTCGGCACCTGGCAACTCTTCTTTTTCGACCCGAACGGAGCGAAGGTCGAGATCGACTTCGACCGGTCGGAGGCGGCGCCGGCCTGAGACGGGCCAGCCCTCAGGCGCGCGCTTCAGCGAGCCTGCGGCGCTCGACGAGCTGCACCCCGATGACCGCGGCGAGCAGCGCAAGCCCCGCCGCGTCGCTGTAGATGCCGGGTTTGATCAGGCAGAGCGCCGCGACGATCATCAGCAAGCGCTGCCAGGTCGAGGCAAAGCCGACAAGCCAGCCGAACAGGCCCCCGGCCAGCGCGATCACCCCGATGCTGGCGGTGGTGACCACCCAGACGACGTACGGCCACTGCGTGGACCAGTCGTTCACCACCAGCAGCAACGCCGGCTCGTAGACGAACATGAAGGGCACGATGTAGGCTGGCGCCGCAACGCGCATCGCGGCGAATCCCGACTTCCACATGTTGGATTTGGCAAGTCCCGCCGCGGCGAACACGGCGAGCGCCACCGGCGGCGTGATCGCCGAGAGGATCGAGAAGTAGAACGCGAACATGTGCGCGGCTGGGGTTGTCGCGCCCAGCTTGATGACCGCCGGCACGAGCAGCGACACCATCACGATG
>JBOHTC010000089.1:0-1092 GCA_050733495.1 Gemmatimonadaceae bacterium
GATCATAGCTCAGTGACAGATCCCGCAGCTTCACGAAGTCCGCCTTCTGGATGTCGAAGTAATTCTCGGACGCGAACTCTCTCGCCAGCACTTCGTCGGGATCGGCGGCCGGATTCACCGTTGCCCAGGATAGACCGGCGCGATCACGCCGCCAGTCCTTGACGTTGAACATGTAGTCGCCGCCTTTGTAGTCAAACAGGCTGTGCAGGCGCAGCTTTTCGAAGAAGATGAAGTCGTTCGAGAAGCCGACCTCTCGGGTCGGGACGGATGGCCCCATGTACACACTGTTTGGATCGAGGATCGGCTGGCCGGCGGCGTTCTTCACGAGTTTCCCGTTCGCGTCATACTGAACGCGCTGCGCCCAGTAACCGGCCAACGGGTAACCTTCCTGATAGCGCTGCACCGGCGCGTAGTCACCGAAGACAATCGGCGCGCGATCGTCACCGAACGAAACGAGCTTGTTGTGGTTCGTCGAGAGGGTGAGCGTCGTCTCGATGGTAAAAGGCGTGCGCCTGACAGGCGTACCATTGATCACGACTTCGAAACCGCTGTTCGAGATGGTGCCGAGGTTCTGCAGCTGCGTGCCGGCAAAACCAGTCGAGGGTGGAACTGCGACGGGCAAAAGAGCGTCGTGCGTGGTCTTGTTGTAGTACGTCACATCAAACGTGAGCCGCCCACCCGCAAGCGCGCTCTCGAATCCCGTCTCGATTTCGTTGCCGCGCTCCGGCTTCAGATTCGGGTTGCCGACGGAGCCATAGCGCAGCGCTGAAGAAGTTCCCGTCGGTCCAGTGACGACCGAGGTCGTATACGAACGGACAGCGTCGAACGGACCCGGCGAGTTACCGGCCTGACCCCATGCGAAACGCAGCCGTAGCTGATCGACCGCGGGCAGATGGAAGAACGGCTCCTCGGAGACTACCCACGACAGCGATGCCTTCGGATAGAAGACCCGATTCAGCCGAGACCCGAACGCTGAATTGTTGTCGACGCGAACCGCGCCGGTGAGAAAGAGCCGATCTCGCCACGCCGCCTGCTGTTGAACGTAGAATCCAATCGACTTCTGTGTCGTGTCCTGCTCCCGGCCTGTCGTAA
>JBOHTC010000090.1:0-2036 GCA_050733495.1 Gemmatimonadaceae bacterium
CCTTTGAGCCCAGGTATGAGACTGAGAGCAACATATCCCGCGACGAGATGAAGATAGACCAGAGCTTGGGTGCCACCTGGTTCGAATGTGTCGGTACCGGGCTCGACCAGTGACAACGAGAGGTACAATCCGATCCAAAGACAGGCCAATCCCCATAGCTGCTTGCTGAGCATCCATATCGGGCCGGCTGATGCTGCCGGCCAGGAAAAGCCGACCTTCACGACTTCAAGGCCTTGGATAGGGTGCCGGTACACATTGAATGTCTTCATGCGTCCACCCTTGAAGAGCCTAACGGCTGCTCTTAACCGCGTTTGGAGGGGTCTTTGTTCCCTTACCATCTGCCCGCAACAGCGCTAGCTAGTGTCCTGTCTCTGAGATTCGTTGACAAAATCTCGCGACGCTGGCCAGGATCTCATCCGCCGTCTTAGTCCAGATGAAGGGTTTCGGATTCTCGTTGGTATAGGCCAGATAGGCACGGATGGCGGCCTGCAGTTGCCGCGTACTTTGATGGACGCCGCGACGCAGTTGTTTCTCGGTCAGCAAGGCAAACCAGCGTTCCACCAGATTCAGCCAGGACGCACGGGTGGGCGTGAAGTGGACATGGAAGCGCGGGCGCTTGAGCAACCACCGACGAATCAGGGCTGTCTTATGGGTGCCGTAGTTGTCGACAATGAGGTGCACGTCCAGCTTGGCCGGCACGTTCGCGTCAATCGTGTCGAGGAACTGGCGGAATTCCTGGGCGCGATGCCGCTGGTGGAATTGGCCAATCACCCGACCGGACATCACGTCCAATGCCGCAAAGAGCGAGGTCGTGCCATGCCGACGATAATCATGTGTGCGCCGCTCGACTTGCCCGGGGCGCATCGGCAGCAGCGGTTGCGTACGGTCCAAGGCTTGGATCTGCGCCTTCTCATCCACACAAAGCACAAGGGCCTGGTCGGGAGGATGGAGGTAGAGGCCGACAATATCGCGGACCTTGTCGATGAAGAGCGGATCGGTGGAGAGCTTGAAGGTTTCCGCGCGATGGGGCTGCAATCCGAAGGCCCGCCAGATGCGATGCACGGTGCTGCGGCTCAGGCCGCTGGCGTGGGCCATGCCACGCGTGCTCCAATGTGTGGCGCCTGGTGGCGTCGCCTCCAAGGTCTGCGCAATGACCCGTTCGACATCCTGGTCGGTCACGGTGCGGGGCGCCCCTGGTCTCGGGTCATCCAGCAGACCCTCCAGGCGCGTCGCCAGAAACCGCTGGCGCCATTTGCAGACGGTCTGCGGGGTCACGCGCACCTGGCGCGCGACGGCCGTATTCGTCTGTCCCTCCGCGCAGGCCAGAATGATACGGGCGCGCTGGGCCAGCGCTTGGGCGGTCTTGGGCCGCCGAGCCCACTGCTGCAAGGTCTGCTGTTCGTTCGTTATCAACACGAGTGGTGGTGTCGGGCGTCCCGTTCGCATCATGTCCTCCCTTCGATACCTGAGGACAGATGTCTTGCACAAGTTATTCCACAAACTTCAGAGACAGGACACTAGCCTTTTTCATCTCACCAGCCAGCAGATCGTTGATGAGTGACTGATAGGGAACGCGCCGCTTGGCAGCGAGGGATTTAAGCCAGCGGAGCACAGAGGTATCGAGGCGAATGGCGATCAGCTGCCTGGGCTTTTCGCCTAATGGGGGCCTTCCCACTCGTCGCATGGAAGCAAGTTGCTTGTCAGACAGGGGAGGAATGTCCGAATAATCAATCTTGCGCTTC
Organism: Gemmatimonadaceae bacterium; assembly: GCA_050733495.1. Lineage (GTDB taxonomy): Bacteria > Gemmatimonadota > Gemmatimonadetes > Gemmatimonadales > Gemmatimonadaceae > UBA4720. Next base: position 1,743 of record JBOHTC010000090.1, read on the forward strand.
TTGATAACGCTTTTTCCCCTTGCGGTTCGCCAGCCGCGCACTGATGATTCGGATAGTCTTCTCATGGCCGTGGCTCCTGAGTGTATAGGCTATGACGAGAATGTTCCCAGCGACCGATCGAGCCAATCGGAGGCGACGCCGTTCAGTGGTCGGATGTTCCACATCCTCGCCGTCAATCCCGCCTGGGCCAAACAACGCTGTGCCAGCTTCCTCGAAGGAGACCCCGTGTTTTGCATTATTGCTGGCGGCTTTCCTGGGGTTCTATTCGAACACACTATTATGTATATACTAAAT
>JBOHTC010000091.1:0-7060 GCA_050733495.1 Gemmatimonadaceae bacterium
CGCGAACACGGTGATCCACGAGCTGACGCACAACACGTTTTATGCTGCCGGTCAGGCCCCCTTTAACGAATCTTTTGCGATGTTCGTTGGCGCACGCGGCGCGGCGGCATTCTTCAGATCGCGCTGCCAGGAGGCGGCTGCGGCGAAGCTCGATGCGCAATGGGAAGACGACAAGATCCTGGCGCGATTCTGGGCGCGATTGATTCAGTCACTCGACTCGGCTTACGCGGCGCATCCGAAGAGCAAGGCCGCGAGGATTCTTGCCCGAGACACCGTATACCTGCGTGCCCGCGCGGCGCTCATCTCGCAGATCGGACCGGCGCTCAGGACCATCAGTCCGAGGTACGTCGAGCGGGTTCCCTTGGATAACGCGTCGCTTCTGGCGAGGAGAGTGTACGCCAGCGATCTCGACGTTTTTGACAAAGTGTACGAAAGAGAGGGACGGAATCTAAGACGGACGATTGGACGCATCATCGCGCTGGCAAAGGCGAATTCGAAGCAGCCATTTCTGGCGCTAAAAAAGTTTGCACAGTGACCAACTCGTGAAAGGAGGAGACGCCGCGCACCAGGCACAAGTCGCCCACGAAAAGCCTCCGCTCGCCGCCGCGCAAAAAATACTCTCTTGACCTTGTAGGATTCTCGTCTACTTTCCCCGTAAATAGGCGGGACTGCTACCTCTTCGGCTTGGTGCTGAGGGTTGGGACCAGACGCCTGCGGGTCAGGATCGTGGCTTGACGGGATCTTGATCGCAGAGTGGTAGCGCGATTTCAGTCGCCGCCCGCTAGCAGTTTTTCTACCGGCTACGGGATGTCCAATGGTCACACCTGTGCGACCCAGTTTGCTATCGGGGTCAAATGCATTCCCATTGCTAGTTACACGAATCGGCTTTCTACGACTGCGCCACCCGGCGGTCGTTAAGAGTGCGGCGCGACAACCCGTTGCGCCGTGATTTCTCATCGGAGAAGCACTGGAGGGAGTATGACCAATCGTGTAAGGAAATTTTTCGTCCTTTGTATTGGTGTCGCGGGTGTAATGCTGCTCGGCGCCTCTACATCCCTGGCTCAAGAAGGCGTCATAGCTGGTCACGTGGTCGACGCCACGACCAATACGCCGGTTGTCTCGGCGCAGGTACAGGTCGTCGGGACGACTCGTGGTGCGACGACCGCGGACGACGGGCGATTTAGGATCGCGACTATGCGGCCCGGCGTCTATCAGGTGCGCGTACTTCGCATCGGCTACCAGGCGGTGACGCAAACAGTCACCTTGAACGGGACAGAGACCATCAGTCTGGAGTATGCCCTGGCCCCGGTTGCTGTCACCCTCGATCAGGTCGTGACGCTGGCGACCGGCGAAACCACCAGGAAGCGCGAGCAAGGGAACGTCATTGGGACTTTGACACCAGAGCCATCGCAGCTCGTTTCCGCCGGCAATATGAGTCAGCTCCTAACCGGCCGCGTTCCGGGCGTGGACATAGCAAGTCCCGGTGGAACTATCGGATCAGGCGCGCGCTTCCGCATTCGGGGCGCAAGCTCGCTTTCGTTGTCCAACGACCCGCTAATCGTCGTCGACGGAATTCGGGTGGACAACGACGCTGCGTCGACCACGATTGGCGTAGGGGGACAGCGTCCGTCGCGCTTCAACGACATAAACCAGGAAGACATTGAGAAGATCGACATCTTGAAGGGGCCGGCGGCATCTGCTCTCTACGGCACCGCGGCTGCGAATGGAGTGATCCAGATCACGACCAAGCGCGGGCGTTCGGGTCCAACACGTTTTAGCGTCTTCGGAGAGTCGGGCAGCATTCGAAACGTAACGTCGTTTCCGAGAAACTTCGCGTGGGTCGGCACAAATACCGCTGGCGCACGCGTCACCAACTGCACGCTCGACCAGCAGACTCGCGTTAACAGCGCAGGTGTCCCACTTTGCACCGCGAACCCGGATTCACTAGTCAGCTTCAGCCCGCTTGCCCAGTATAGTCCCTTTATAGATGGCCAGCGCGGAGCCTATGGAGCGAGCGCCGTTGGTGGCAACGATCGTATCAGCTACTACATCGGTGGAAATTACGACCGGCAACAGGGCGTATTTACCGCGAATGTCGACCAACGTGCGGGAGGCCGCGCCAATCTCAGCGCTCAGCTAACGGACAACTGGAATCTCCAGTTTGGGACAAACTATCTTGCTGACCATCTGCGCCTTCCGCAGAACGACAACGATGTCCTTGGGATAGTTTCCGCTGGGGTGCTGGGGAACGCATTTGACGACTCAGTTCCCGGACAGCCGTGCACTTTGGGTGGTGCGGTTGTCGTTTGCGCGCACGGCTACCTAAATGGACAGACGCCGCAACAGCTCGAGGCGGTGTGGCAGACGAGGCAGGACATCCAACGGTTTCAAAACAGCATCACAAGCAACTACCAGCCATTACACTGGCTAAAAGCCAACGGAACGATCGGCCTAGATTATCTCGGTCGTTGGGACAACGAGCTGATTCCGCCTGCGTCGGTATTCTTTGGATCGCTGCCTGATGGTCAGCGCAGATCGAACCCTTACTCGATTTACACGTACACTGCTCAGGGAAATCTGTCAGGAACCTGGGCTCCTTTGACAGATCTAACGACCACAACTACGGTCGGAACACAATTCACGAAGGCCCTCGTTCGTGGTACAGAGGCTTTTGGCGCCAAGCTCCTTGGCGGGACCTCGTCGCTCGCCGGCACTACCGCTCGGTTCTCGGTCAATGAGGTGAGCACCGACAACAAGACGCTCGGTTACTTCGGGTCGGAGGAGTTGGGATGGAGAGATCGGGTGTTCCTCAATGCCGCGCTCCGCAATGACAAGAACAGCGCGTTCGGCCAGAACTTCGGATCCATCACGTACCCTTCGTTCGGCGCCTCATGGGTCATAAGCGAAGAGGACTTTTTCCCAAAAACCAACGTGCTGAGCTCGCTCAGGCTACGCGCAGCGGACGGCAGGTCTGGGCGTCAGCCGAACTTCCGTGACGCGATCACATTCTTCAACGCGACGACCGTCACCGTTAATAGCGCTGACGTACCCGGCATCGCCATTGGCGGCACCGGAAACGTCGCACTACGCCCGGAACGGTCCAACGAGGCGGAATTTGGTTTTGATCTTGGGCTGATAGGTCAAAGAGTCAACTTCGAATACACGCACTACAATAAGAAGACCGATGACTTGCTAATTGCTGTCCCGCTGGCGCCATCTCTCGGCCTCAGCAACAGCCAGTTCCAGAATCTCGGGAGCGTTCGCAATGTCGGCAACGAGTACTCGCTCGATGCGAACGTCATCAACACCAGGCCTGTGGCTTTCAATTTCCTTATCAGCGCGTCCAATAACCTGAACACGCTGTTGTCACTGGGCAATATTCCAGGGACGGATACGAAGGTCCCGCCGATCATCGTAAATACGCAACAGAAGCATGTGGTCGGAGTTGCCCTGGGCAGCTACTGGCAGAGGCCGTATGTCTACTCTGATGCCAACGGTGACGGCATTGTCGAGCGCAGCGAGATCAAGCTCGGCGATACGGCGGTTTATCTCGGCAACATCCTTCCCAAACGTGAATATTCGTTCTCACCAACGATGACGCTGTTTAATGTGCTGAAGGTGTCGGCTCTTATCGATCACAAGGGCGGATTCAAGCTATTCGATAACACCCGCCGCTTTCACTGCAGCTTTGGCACTTGTCAGGAAGCTTACGACAAGACGCAGCCGCTCGCGGATCAGGCGGCCGCGATCGCGATCGCGCTTGGAACAGATGCGGGCTATATAGAGAACGCGGCATTCACCAAGCTTCGGCAGCTTTCGTTTACTCTGCTCGCGCCTGACCATCTCGCTCGCACGTTCAGGGTACAGAATCTTGACTTCACGGTTGCAGGACAAAATCTGCACACCTGGACGAAGTACAAAGGATTTGATCCTGAGCTGAATGCAGTCGACGGCGCGAACTTCAGTACGCAGGACTTTCTCACGCTCCCGCCGTCGCGTACCTGGACGGCGCGCATAGATGTCACCTTCTAACTCTTACCGACCGAGCGAACAATCAATGATGAATAGACTTCTCGCCCGTCGGCGCCTCAGCCGGTTGGGCACATTTTCCACTCTCGCAGCTTGCGCAGCTATTTCGCTGAGCGGTTGCGACAGCAAGAAGATTCTTACCGTGACGGATCCAGATGTTGCAAGACCACCAGCGTTGGACAATCCATCTGCCTTACCAGCGTTGCGGGCGGGAGCCATCGGTGCGTTTGGCACTGCGTATAATGGCACTGCCTCCGACGAAGCCCAGGTACAGCTGTCAGGATCGCTGGGCGATGAACTTATCAATACAGAAACATTTCCGACGCGGATCGAGTATGATCAGCGGGCGCAGACCATCGGCAACACGAGCCTCGTTGGCACGTTCGTCGATCTGAATCGCGCGCGCGGCTTGGCTCAGCGGTCGATTGCTGGATTTCAGAAATTTGCGAAGAGCACCGCCGATAGCGCCGGGCTACCAGAAGTACTGGCCCTGGGCGGCCTTACTTACGTGCTGTTCGCCGAAAACTATTGCGGAGCCGTGCCAGTGAGCGTCGTAAACGACGATGGAACTTTTACTTTTGGTGCGCCGCTCACCGTGAACCAGCAGCTCGATAGTGCAATTAGCAAGCTCGATGCTGCGCTTGCGGTGAAGGGAGCGCCGTTAACAGCCACTTTCAAGCAGTTGGCACAGGTCGGCAAGGGACGCGCGTTACTTGACAAAGGCGACTACGCGAACGCAGCTCTCGCTGTCGCGGGTGTATCGACCACCTTCCAGTACAACTATCAGCACTCAGAAACCACCGGAGCGCAAAACAACGCGACATGGGCGCTGACAACGAGTGTTGGCCGGTTCGGCGTTGCCGGCAACAAAGGTGGCAATGGGTTGCCATACCAGACCGACGGTGACACGAAAAACGCGGGATTCGATCCGCGGGTAGCTAACGCAATTCGGCCGGATGGAGGTGGCCATGGCTTCGACAAGGGGCTGCCCGGCGGGGAATTTCAGTTCGTGCAGCAAAAATATCCACTCCGCGCTTCACCTATCACGATTGCAGACGGGGTAGAAGCCAGGTTGATCGAGGCGGAGGCGGCACTTCAAACCGATCCAGTCGCCGCTCTCAACATCTTGAACGGTCTGCGAAGCAACGCAGCACTTCTCACGCTTCGCGGGTATGCGGCGGGATCACTCCCACCGCTCACTTTGCAAGCAACCTCTGCGGCCCAAGTCGATCAGCTCTTCAAGGAGCGTGCGTACTGGCTTTACCTCACGTCCCATCGGTTGGGAGACATGCGTCGCCTGATCCGGCAGTACGGACGAGGATCAGAAACGGTGTTCCCCACTGGAGCCTATTTCAAAGGCGGGACGTACGGAACGGACGTCAACTCGCCGGTGCCACAGCGTGAGCAGAACAACCCGAATTACGTAGCCGGGTCCTGCAAACAGAACGAAGCTTAGGCAGATCTCACAGAAATTCTGCCAATGCTAAACGAGGCGCCAGGAGAGTTCCTGGCGCCTCGTTTTGTATTGTGACCGCGCTACTCTTATTCAGAGCCGAAGCGGGTGTGGATGTAAATCACTCCGGCGCTCGCGTTCGTTCCCTCAGAATTGGTTCCGCGTCCTCCATTACGGAGCTCAATGCGGTCTATCGACTCGCACGGCATGTCCTGCAGCAGATCAACGGAAGAAAGCCGTGCGCCGTCCACGATGACGAGCGGAGCTTCGGAATTGTCCAACGCAATGCTGCTGCGTCCCCGGTGTGCGCTGATCGAGATCGCGCGTCCTGCCCGGTCCTCGCGATAGTTGTATCGAGGGACCAGCTGTCGCAGCGCCTCCCACGCATTGGGAACGTGCTGCGCGTCTATCTGGTCTCCGGTAATTACGACGTCGCCGAAAGGAGAGCGATCATCGAGATTGCTGAGGCGCGGATTGGACACACACGCAATTGTAGCGGAGAGCAGACACGTGAACAGCGTCGTACCTACAACTCGGACGTGCCGCATTCTATCCTCCGGGCGCCGCGTGGGTGCATCTACCGCAAGGATACTGCCCCGAGCTCGAGTGCGCCACAGATACGTTGTATACAGTATGCTAGGCCCCGAACCGGCCTCTCAGAAGTGCGCGGAGATCGAGCAATGGAGTCGCGCCGACTGGTACGGATTCGGTCGCGCGCTCGGGCTCTCCCACCGAAATGCGCTCCATGTTGTCGCGGACGCCACGATCTATGAAGCGGCATAACTGATCCAGCGAATAATCCGCGCCTCTTCGCGACGAATAGGCGTTCAGTGGGTAGCTCACGCTCAGATGGTTTCGAGCTCGGGTCAGCGCAACATACATGAGGCGACGCTCTTCCTCCGTTTCCTCTTCGCTATTCAGGCACCGCGCCGAGGGAAACCATCCATCCACCGCCCAGATCACGAACACGGCGTCCCATTCCTTACCCTTCGCCGAATGCGCCGTACTGAGAATCAGGCAATCGTTCTCTTCGCCCGTTCCGGTCGCCAGATCCTGCGTCGCCTGCGGCGGCTCGAGGGCGAGAGCAGATAGAAAAGTCGCGCGATCTGGATATCCGGCCGCAATCACCTGCAATTGATCGAGGTCCGCCAACCTCGGCTCGACGCGATCGTATCGCTCTCGAAGGATGCTGTCGTAGAGCAGCCTCACTCGCGCGATATCGGCCGCGACCTGAGCTTCGTCCAACACAGGTCCGACACGCAAACCCTCCAGCAACTCGACCAGCGCGGCGTGGGCAGCCCTTGCTCTCGGCGGGGGACTATAGCGGCCGAACGCCGTCGATTCCCAAGCGGCGGCGACCATCGAATCAATCGCAGCTCGCGCGGTCGCATCGCCAATTCCCGGAAGCAAGAGAAGAAGCCGATACCAGCTCACCTCGTCGCGTGGGTTCTCGAGGATTCGGAGGAATGCGAGCACGTCCTTGACGTGCGCGGCTTCGAGAAACTTGAGTCCGCCCCACTTCTCGAACGGAATCTTCCGGTTGGTGAGCTCGATCTCGAGATCGGCGGACATATATCC
>JBOHTC010000092.1:0-4951 GCA_050733495.1 Gemmatimonadaceae bacterium
TGAAGCGAATCACCGTAGATCCAATCGCGCGGATCGCTACCGCTGAGACGGGACTCACATGGGGCGAATTCGATCTCGCCACTCAAGCTCACGGCCTTGCGACCACTGGCGGGATCAATTCGACCACCGGCATCGTGGGACTCACACTCGGCGGCGGCGTCGGCTGGTTGATGGGACGCTGCGGGATGACCTGCGACAATACACTCGCGTACTCGCTAATAACGGCGGACGGCGAGCGCATGACCGCGAGTGCGGCGGAGAATTCGGATCTTTTCTGGGCACTCAAAGGCGGCGGCGGCAACTTCGGTGTGGTGACATCGATTACCTATCGACTGCATCCGGTGAGCACGGTTATCGCGGGAATGATTCTTCACCCACTCATCCGCGCTCGCGAGGTCCTGCGCCATTACCGCGACTTCGTGGTGGCGGGCGTGCCCGACGAGCTCACCATCTTCGCAACGGCGATCACGAGTACGGACGGCGTTCCGCTGATCGCCGTGATCCCTGCCTACTGCGGTCCGAACCTCGATGAGGGGGAGCGCTTGCTCGTGCCGCTCCGCGCGTTTGACCCGCTGGCAGATCTCACCGCTCGGATGCCGTACGTGACGTTGCAGCAAATGTTCGATGCGGGAGCACCCTATGGGATTCGGAGCTACTGGAAATCGACATTCCTCCGGGAACTTCCGGACGAAGCAATCGACGTGTTAGTGAGCCGCGCTGCGGCATGCACATCTCCTCGTACCATCGTCAAGCTCGAGCATCTGCACGGCGCAGTGGCGCGCGTCGCGGCGGATGAAACAGCTTTCCCCGCTCGTGGCAACGCCTTCAACCTGGTGGTCCTGAGTCTCTGGGATGATGTGAAGGACGATGCGCGGAACGTTGAGTGGACGCGGGGTTTCTATACAGCGATGCAACCGTGGTCCGCGGCGGTCTCCTATGTCAACGCGCTCGGTGAGGACGATACCTCTCGCGTACGCGCAGCATACGGCGACAATTACGCGCGTCTCGTGCAGGTAAAGACAAAGTACGATCCGGCCAACCGCTTCAGAAGAAACCACAACGTCGCGCCCGGGGGTGTCCCGATTTTTGGGGACAGCGCCAGGCAATCTCGATAGACGATCATTCTGCGATAACGCCCGAGTCGGCTGACGAGAACTTCTACGCCACCGGACGCGCTCACTCTATTTTCGACGAGGTTTCGATGATCCGATTGTCACATGCTGTGTGCGCCACAGCGGCATTATCGTTTTGTACTCTCTTTTCGGCCTGCGCGACAGACGCGCCAACTGCGGTGCGCGCCCCTGCGGGTTCTACCGTAGCATCCGACCGGGGTGGCGACGCACAGCCGGGTGTCCACCTGCGCTACGGACGACCCGTGAAGGTCGGTAACGGGCGAGCGCGGACGTACGTCGCCTTCGACGCGAAGAAGGGCCAGGCTCCAGTGGAAATCGGCATTGCCCTCGACGAGAAAGCGCTCGATGGACTTCCCACCGACGGCATGATGTATCCCTTCCTTCTGAATTTTCCGAAGCACAGCCCGGCACCGTATCAGTTCGCAGAGCTCGATTGGAATCCGCACGGACACGAGCCGCCGAATATTTACACTTTCCCGCACTTCGACTTCCACTTCTACACGATTTCTCTAGCCGAGCGGAATTCGATAGTCCCGAGCGATCCGCAATTCGCAGCGAAGGCTCGTAATGTACCGACGGGTGATTTTGTCCCACCGTTCTACATCGTTCCCGGAGATCCAGCGGCCGTTGCGGTGCCACAAATGGGAGTGCATTGGTCAGATGTTCGCTCGCCGGAGCTACAGGGTTTGCTCGGACATCCGGAGAACTACCAGCAATTCACGAAGACGTTCATCTACGGATCGTGGAACGGCCGGTACACTTTTCTCGAGCCGATGGTCACCGTTGCTTACCTGCAAACACACCCGAACGCATTGCAGGATGTCTCGGTGCCGGGGCGCTATCCGCTCTCGGGTTATTACCCGACGCAGTACCGGGTGCAGTACGATGCAAAGGCGAAAGAGTACCGGATCGCGCTGGCCGGACTCGTGGCGCGGCAGTAGCGGCATTTTGACTGAGGGCCGAGGGCCAACGGTGTTTTGATCGAGGGCCGAGGACTAACGGCATTGATAATCGCGGACTGATCGAGGATCGAAGACAAACTGCAAACTAAACTGCGTTCTCGCACTGCTGCCCGCGGCGCAACTGCAACTGCTTTCCCTCACTGCTACCCGCTTCCGCCGGTCGCTGAACGCTAAGCGCAAAGATCTTGACAGTTCTGTTGGCGTAAGGGGACAGTCAACTGCGTTTGTCTTCTCGCCACGAGATCTGTCCCGGCGTTTGCAGCGCTCAGCGAATAGCGTTCAGCGGGCCGCGGGTAGCAGTGCAGCAAGGGACAGAGAGAGGCCTTAGCCGCGCACGCGGTGAGTCTTCGATCCTCAATCAGTCCGCGATCATAGATGCACTTGGTCCTCGGCCCTCAGTCCTCCGCTCGCCGCATTCCCGCTTCTCGCACTCGGCCCAGCACTTGAGCCACGAGCCACGCGACAACGAATGCCGGAATCGCAGTCAGAAGAGGCCAGGCAATTAGCGAGATACCCAGCGCCACTCGGTGGGTCGAGCCCACGATGTAAGCGTGGATGTTCGCCGCCGCCGCGAGGCCGAAGGCACCGAGAGCAACTGCGATCGCGACATGGATCGCGGTACGAAGCCGAGAGCTTCGCAGTCGAAAAAACTCGTAGCGGATGTGCACCGCGAATATGACCGCGCTCACGACCCAGGCGAGGAGTCGCCAGATGGTTCGCATTTGATGCGACGTCGCATGGCCAGCCAGAGATGCGAGCACCAGTCCGGCGACGACGTAGGCGAGGCCGGCGACAATCGCCGCCACCGCCCACGGCCGCCGATCCACAGCAAGGTGCGCGTCAGCCGTCAACGAGACTTTCTCGCAACACGTTCAATCGCTCCGACCAGAACTCCTTGAGACGATTCACTGTCTCCTTGTCACGCAGCTTCGTGTGCTGCACCGCAACGGCGCCCTTCGTTTTGCCTTTCGGCATGAACCCAATCGCGATGATGCTGCCGTCAGTCCAATCGAGTCGCATCGATTTCGGCGCGGTCGCGGTGCGTACCCTCACCTCCGCGCGATCGAGCCAGCGCTTGCGCGAGCTCGCATCGGCCCATGCGTCGAACAGAGTTTCAACGGGCACATCGAACGTGCGCGATTTGCTCAGCTCATAGGTGCCGTCGCGCCGCTGACCGCGCGCGCGAAGTCCCTTGACCCTCTCGTATCCGACCGTCACGGTCTGCGACCACCAGTCGCCGGTCTTGAACTTTTCGCTCACGAGCCGGGCTATCTCGCGGTGTGACATTTCAGCGGCGCCGAGCCGGTCGAGAGTGCGCACCCAGCGGTCCCAGGTGCAGCCGGTTTTTCCCTTGATTACCGCGTCGCTCATGCCAGCGACCTTGGCGTGATTCGGTGTTGCGACTATCTGCGCTCGGGCGGCGGTGTACGCTTCGCCAGTCTTCTTCATGCGCGCGCGCACGAGGCGCTTGAGATCTTTATTGCGAGGCATCGTCATTCTCCTTTGGATGCACCACAGGTCTCTCCCCAGCAGCGAACCATGGTGGCACAAAGGAAAATCGATATTCGATCCGGGAGTATTCCCCCCTTTGCCTCGCATTGGATTCCGGCTGGGGCGGAATCTCGAGAGGTTGGGCGCGGATGATCGCCGCGAACACGATGGCGATTTAATCCAGACAGGTCAAGATAAGAGAGACACGCTAGTGCCCGGCCATCATGAAGAACGTGACCCAAGGCAGTGCCGTGGCATCGTTCAGGAAATGACCGACCATCGCAGGCACAAGCCCGCGTCGACCTAGGAGGTATGAAATCCCCCACATCATTCCCAGAAACGCGGTGGGTAGCGCGATCCCCAGCCACGGGAGAAAACCAACGCCGAGATAACCGGCGTGGGCGAGTCCAAAGGCGAGACCGGGCATAAAGACCTGCATCGCTTTGCCGTAGCCGCCGCGCTCGAATTCGGTCATGAGAAAGGCGCGGAAAAGAACTTCCTCGCAAAACCCGGCAGTTACTCCAAGTACCAACGCGGCGACGAGATGAAATCCCGTCGGCAGGAACGCGGAGAAGATCGGGATGTGCATCCGCGGCAGAAATCGGAGATTGCTGCCGATCGACAGTGCCGCAAAAAGAAGTGCGACGACCCAGGCGGCCACGGTTCCGATTCGCCACACTCCCAGGTCGCGAAAAGACGACCCGCGGCGACGCAGAACCAGCCACAACACGACTATGAACGCCCACTCGACGATAGTGCCGCCGAGTATCCAGAGGAGAAATCGCTGGCCCGGCGAGCCGCTCACGGCGGCAGGAATCGACGACGTGATGATCTTTGTAGCGAGCCAAAAGCCCGCGGGAACGCCGAGTCCGAGAATCAACGACTCGACCCAACAGCGAGCCCGCGGGCTCGACGGACTCATCGATGCATGCTCAATGGCTCAAGGTCCGCTCGGCCGGTTGAAATTCCACCCGCTCACCACCACACTCGGCGCCACCCCGCCTAGATCGCTCACTCGATACGTCGCAGTGAGGGTTCGCGTCTCACCTGGAAGAAGCGAGATGTAGTTGTCGTCCCAGATTACGGGCAACGCTTCCTCACCGCCACGACCGACGACCCGTGTGCGCAGAAAGAACGCGATCGATCTGCCGGTGTTGCGGAGCGTGACGTGCGCAGTGCCAGTTCCGCCCGCAGTCGTGAATCGGGACGTGGTGGTTACAGTAGCCGGCGGCATGTTTCTCAGCGCAGTGTAGTCCGCGTAGGATTTCACCGGAGTCATGTACCACGTCGATGTGTCCGCGAGCACATCGGGCTGCGTTGACAGCCAGTAGAAATTGTTGCTGATCGATTTTCCATCTGAACCGC
>JBOHTC010000093.1:0-8693 GCA_050733495.1 Gemmatimonadaceae bacterium
ACTGGTGGCCGAGCTCGTGGGACATGAGATCGTCCGCACTTATCTCCGGGACAGCCCACGCCGGGAGCAGTATCTCGGTGTCGTTTTGAGACGTCGCCGTCACATTCTCCATTCCGCCGTACTGAAATTCCGGAATGACGATCTGGTCGTACTTGTTCCACGGATACGGCACGCCGGTTTTGCGGGAGAATACATCGACCGCGGCCGGGGTCTTTCCGAATCCCCGCCAGGCGGCGTTCACCGAATCCGGGTATGTCCAGTATCCAATCGTGGCGTTGTGCCATGTTTTGTCCTGCAGGACCGTGTAGTTGCCGATGACCGTCGTCATCAGATACGTTGACGCCGGCTTCTCGAGAACCCAATGCCACTCGATGCTGTCGCCTACAGTGCGCGATCCTGCGAGCCGTCCGTTTGACAACGCGCGCTCGCCTTTCGCGGTCCAGATGTAGAATTCCCAGGTAGTCTTGTCGTTCGGGAAATCGTAGGTGGGAACCCAGTACCGGTTGTCTTCGGTCTCCCCTTGCGTCCATACGATGTGGCGCGCCGGGCGGAAGTACGCGCCTTTTGTCCGATTGGCCCCGTCGTAGTCGATGGTGATGGAAGTCTTAGCGGCGGCGCGCAGCGGACGCGCCAAGTGAACCGTGAGCGTGTGACCATCGTAGTCGTACTTCAGCGCCGCACGATTCGCGGCGACGCGCTTGATCGTCATATCTCCCGCGTCGATAGCTACGATTGAGAGAGGAGACGCGCCTCGTAAGCCTGCGATGCTCAGCGTAGTTGTCCCGACGACTGCGTGCCTCGACCAGTCGAAGCGGACAGTTGTCGATTGATGCTGAAGGTCATAAGTGCGCACCCTTTCGGCGTGGGCGACGCCCGCAGGCTCTGGGCCCCACACGATCAGCGGTCCCGGCTGAAAGGAGGGCACGCGGTCAGGGGTCAAGGTTGTGTCCATGTGAAATTCCACCGGACCGCTCGGCTGAACCACGGGCGCGGGTGGAGTCGCCGCGGGCGGTGTGGAGCAGGCAATCAAGAGCGTGCTCAGAGCAACGCTCGACACGAAGAAGCTTTTCATTTTGTCGGGGGACGGAATGGATACATCCGGCTAATTCGGAACGGTGGGTGGCCGACTGTCTGTCATATGCTATTCAACCAGACAATTCTGCGGAAGGATCGATGCGATCTGCTTTCACCTTGATCGAGCTGTCGGTGACGCTCTGCATACTCGGCATACTCTCGGCCATAGCGATTCCTAGGGCCGCAACTTTTCTTGATCGCATTCGCGTAGACGGCGCAGTGACGGAGATCGAATCACTGTTTGGATCTGCCCGACACATTGCAATCGCCAGGGCTGGGCCGACGACCGTCCAGATCGACACGGCTGGACGAGCGATTTACGTGAGCTCGGGCGCCGACACTCTGCGCAGGGCAGAGGTCGGTGTCGAGCATGATGTGCATCTGTCGACGACCCGGCCTTTCATGACTTACTCGGCAACCGGCATGGGCTACGGCGCCGCCAACCTCAGCGTCGTCGTGCGACGGAATTCGGCCGTCGATACCGTCGTTGTGTCGAGACTTGGTCGGGTGAGACACTGATCTCGGACGGTGTCGGGGAAGCATTTCCATCGCCAGCGCTCTCTAGGGTAGTGCTCGTAGCGCTCTCAGGAGTGGTCCCGAAATCGTAGCCGGGAACGGATATCCTCGGTATCTGCTGCCCGATCGTGCGCTCGATTGTTCGTACCATTGCGATCTCGTCAGGCGACATGAAGGTATACGCATCGCCCGTTGCCGCGGCGCGACCGGTCCTTCCAATCCGATGCACATAGTCTTCAGGTTGTTGTGGCACATCGTAGTTGATGACGTGCGTTATTCCTGACACATCGAGCCCCCGCTGCGCGATGTCGGTTGCGACGAGCACGCGAATTTGCCCCGATTTGAAATCGTCGAGCGCTCTCATACGCTCCCCCTGCGACTTGTCCGCGTGCATAGCGGTCGCCGCGATCCCGTGGTCCTCGAGGTGATGTACTACGCGGTCGGCGCCGTGCTTGGTGCGAGTGAAAATCAACACCGAGTCCATTGCCGATTCCTTCAGGAGCTCGACAAGGAGGGTGTTCTTACGAGTCCGTGGGACTGGGTACACTGCGTGAGTAACTGTACCGACTGCCTCGGACCGACGACCGACCTGAACGACAACGGGCTTCCGAAGATATTTCCGGGCGAGAGCTTCGACTTCCGGTGGCATCGTCGCGCTGAAAAGAAGAGTCTGACGATACGGTGGAATCTCGTTCACGATTCGATTGAGCTGTGGAGCAAATCCCATGTCCAGCATTCGGTCCGCCTCGTCGAGAACGAGAACCTCGAGGTCGTCGAAGACAACGTTTTGTCGCTCCATATGATCCAGAAGCCGACCCGGCGTGGCGACGACGACATCGACGCCACTTCGTAGTGCCTTCGATTGCGGTTCTATCCCCACGCCGCCGAAAATTGGGACAACGCGCAGTGCAGTGTGTTTGCCGTATTTTCTGAAGCTTGCCTCCACCTGGGCAGCAAGCTCGCGCGTAGGCGTCAGAATGAGAACGCGTACGCGGTGGAGCGGCTTGCCATGGGCATCGCTGATGGGGTCGCTGATCAGATTGTGGATGATCGGGAGCGTGAATCCCGCCGTTTTCCCGGTCCCCGTATGCGCGAGGCCTATCAGATCACGCCCGGCGAGTGCCAATGGAATTGCTTGCTGCTGAATTGGCGTGGGGTGCGTATATCCAGCGTCGGTTACCGCCTGTAACACTTCGCTAGCGAGGTTGAGATCGTTAAATGAGAGCCCCGCGTTGGTCTTGTCCTCAATCATCTACGCGTAATATACCTCGGCGCATCGCACTCTCGTGCGCGACGTGTCAGCGCGCGGCAACGGCCGGCAGATTCTTTCGTAGCAGCGCGATCAAAGCTGCGTTGACTTCTGTAGGCGTTTCCATGGTGATTGCGTGTCCGGCGTCAGGGATTGCGCTCAGGACGATACGTGGCAGCAACGGCATGAAGACGCCCATTCCGTCAGCCGGCATCAGGTGATCAAGTGTGCCCCATAGTCCGATCGCCGGTACGTCGAGCGTCTTCAACTTGCGGGTTGTCGCAGCATTCCAGTCGTACGCGTGGAGCAGCTCGCGCATCGCCAGCGAATACTCAGGAAATTGTGATGGCGCAAAAAATTCCTCAACGTCGCGTTTGGTGAAATGTCCTCGCCGTCCATAGACTCGTCTCAGCCCAACCTTTACGAGAAGTGGCGATCGGATGCGCTGGAACACCGGGACCAGAAATCGCGGCGTGAGAGCGCGGTAGAGCCACAGAAGCGGAACTCCTTTCATCCCGACGGGCGAAAGGAGTGCGAGCCGTTGCACACGGTCCGAGTAGCGTGCCGCGAAATGATAGGCGAGAGATCCACCAAGGGAGTGTCCCGCGATAGCGATCCGTTCGAGCTCAAGAGCATCCAGGATATCGCGAACGTGCTCCACCAGTGAGTCGATTGAATATTCGTCTCGCGCGATTGGTTTGTCAGACAGACCGTGCCCCTTGAGGTCTACGGCAATTGCGCGAAACCCCGCGTCCGCGATCGCGGGCATGTTGCGATGAAAGACATAGACTGTGCAGCCCCAACCGTGGAGGAACAGGACCGGCGGGGAACGCGGATCGCCGCGCTCGACCACGCGCACTCTTAGCCCCGAGCCCAGTCGGGGGTAAGTCACGCGATAGGCAGGATCATTTGCGGGGAACATTTCGCCGGGACTCAGCGTGTCGCGGCGGGACGATCTGGTCATTCGATCAGATCAATTCAATTTCTCTGCCGAGCAGTTTTGCGATTAGTCCTACGCGAAAGGTCACATCGGTCCACCTGGATTCGGGGCCCGTGCCATCGTCGAGCGGGAAGGTCGGCCACGCCCAGGCATTTGTCGCCGCCGGCCGCTCCGTTCCTTTGTGGGGGTGCCAGACGCCGAGCCGGTCACGATCGTCAACGAACCTGTCGTAAAGCTTCATCCAGCCTTCATTGCGCCTCAGAAAATTCAGCCTCGCCATCGTCTCGAGCCACTGAAGTGCGAGAGGCACATCGGCCTCCACGGCGTTACGATGTGGTAACAGGTCGCCCATGATCAGATGTGGCTGCGGCACCATCTTCTTTCCGAACAGCTGTACCGTATCCTGTCTCGGTAACGGCTGCGTGATCCAATCGTAGATGCGCTCGACCGCTGTGAAGTGCTCGTGCCGGAAGATCGGCATGTATGCGAGCATCGTGAGCGTGTAGATAGAAGGGGGCGCAGATTCGGGGGCCAGCACGTGGGTGTTTCCCACGCGCATCCATGGCTTTTCCCCGAGCGGAGAATTGAGATACCCGACGGTACGCTCGAGGATTCGACGCGCGGCTCCCCGAAGTCTGGGATCGTTTTCGTACCCGCACTGCGCGAGCGTTGCTGCCGCCGCCTCGCGAAAAATGCTGCGACTCCGACGGACCATGTCGTCGTCCCGGGTCTTGGTACCGAGCTCGAACGTAAATGCGGGGTCGTTGTCTTCTGCGAGCAGACGGAACAGCAATCGTCTGGCGAGGACGAGCGGTGGAGAGTCCGGACTCCAGCCATATTCCAGCAGTCGTCGCACGGCCGGAATCGTTCCTATGTTGGCGAAATCAGCGCTGTGTTTACTCGGCAGAGACAGAATCGAGTTATTCCACATACCGTCTCGGGCCTGGACGATGGCGAGCTTGATCGCCGGACGGTGCGAGTACGGAAGCCAGTCGATGTCGTGCGACTGCGCCCCACTTGGCCGAGCTATGTCAGCGATGGAGCGGTACTTGATTGGGGCAGCGGCGTTCTCGAGCAGCCAACTCAGCGGAAAAGTGAGTTGCTCGGAAGGGGACGTCGTTATCGTTGGGAGAAGTTCGGCGGCAGTCCCAGGTGCAGTCACAAGCGGCGCTCGACACGTGGAGGGAGCAGGCCTTCAAAACCGGCAGGCTCATGCGCCTCCGGCAGCGCGGAAGAATAGCAGGTTTTCGGGCAGGCGCTAGGGTACACTCTAAGTTGTTGTCGCTGAATGTCTTGGCTGCAGAAGTGACGCGAGCTTTGCCCGCAGGATTGGTTCCCTGCCGTCGGTCTTTCGGAGCCCCCAACCATTTTGCCTTTTGTGGCGTATAACATCCGCGGCGTCAGTCAGGCGCCCGACACGTATTCTCCAGGAGAGCAGGATGAAGGCAATTCGGATTGCGACGCTGGCGGTTGCACTTTGTGTGGGCGCCACCTCAGTCGCAGCGGCCCAGGAACAAGCACCACCGCAGGGCCGAGGACGCCAGGGCGGCATGGGTGGAATGATTCTGAAGGACATAACTCTTTCGGATGCGCAGAAAGCGCAGATCAAAACGATCCGCGACAAATACGTCCCCCAGCAGATGGAGCTTCGGAAAGCGGCGCAGGCAGTTGGCGGCCCCCCCGACGAAGCTACGCGCACCAAGATGATGGACCTTCAGACGAAGCAGGCCGCCGAAATTCGCGCGGTTCTCACCGCCGATCAGCAGGTGACTTTCGACAAGAACCTCGCCGACATGAAGGCACGCATGGAAGCTCGCCGTAACGGTGGCAGCTAAGCAGCGCTACTTCTGCGGCTCGAGGGCCGCGAGAGTATAGTTGCTCTTCGGGTTCCAGAGGATCCAGCTCTGGAACCCGTTGTCGTATCCTGCCTTTTCCTGGGCGCGAATTTGTGGCGCACGGTAGCGTGGGGGGCCCAGAGTAAAGTCCTGATACCAGGGAATGATCTTCGCCGCGTTTTCGAACGGGGCAGAACGGGCAATCATGTCCTTGAACGCGTGATCCAGCGTCTCGTACGGATGCGCGTTCGGGTGGGCGATCCCGTAACTGTTGTGCGCGAAATGCGACGGATACACCATCGGAAGTACAACGTCGACCTGATCGATGAATTTCTCCCACCGCTGCCCGATGCCCATTTCAGTGGTGTCGGTCGCAGTGTACCCGAAGACGTCGGCAGTGACGCGCATTCCCAGCGGCTTGAGCTCGTCGCGGAGGAAGCCAAGCTGCTCGTGAATGACCTCATCGCGAGTTCGACCCTGGGCAAGTGGGTACACGGTCTCGTCGACCAATCGTTTTTCGTCGGGAAAGCGCACATAGTCGAACTGCACCTCGCTGAAACCGAGGTCGTATGCTTCATGTGCGAGGTCGGCTGCATACTGCCAAATCTCCCGGTGATGCGGGTCGAGCCAAGGATTCCCTTTTTTGTCCAGCCACGGCTTAAGATCCTGCTTGCGTTTGATGGCGAGGTCGCGCCGCTTGCTGGCAAGTATGGGATCTTTGGCGACAACAATTCGAGCGATCGGATAAATGTTGTGCGCTATCATCGTGTCGAGTCGCGCACGGAGCTTGGAACGGGAAAGCACATGTCCGTCGGCCGTATCGGCTCCAATTGCCCGAGCAAGCGGCACACTCGACCGGTATAAGACGAAACCGCGGTCGTCCTTTACGTCTATCACGAGAGCGTTTATCTCGGTCCGATTGGCAACGGCGATCAGATTGTTGAATTTCCTCCCGAGCGCGGCCCATCGACTAACGTAGAGCCCGCGAAGTGTATCTGGCGTGGGAACGTGACTGACTGCCGAATCGGCGGCAGAAGGCAGAAGAGCGGTGGCCGGTTTGGAGGACTCCGTCTGAGCAACTGCCGCCCGGTGTTGCTGACAAACGAGCGAGACCGCGAGAAGGGCAGTCTTCGCGGCGCGGTGAATCGTCAGAGAGCGTTCAGTTCCGCGTTGGCATCGGAGAGATAGCCCATCTCGCGCACGACGCTTTGTGCCTGCTGGGTCACCATTGTCAGCCCGGTCGATTGTGCGTTGAGCCCACCGGTCCGAAAGCGCACCAGCTCCAGCCGCATCGACCTCAGTAGCTGACGGCAGTTGTCAAGTTTTTCCTGCGACTCTCTTTTCTTGCGCTCGACTTCAACGAGCGCCCGCCGCTGACGTCTGAGGAGTGCGAGGCGCCGCACGCGCTCTTCGCTCGCGCGGTAATCGAGTGGATTCGCCTGCGATTCGAGAGTCGTAATCTCCTTCTCGATTCCCTCCGATGACTGGCGCCCCGATCCACGATCCAGGTCGGAGAGCGAGAGCGCGAGCTGCTGAACTCTTCTGAAGACCGCGTCCGCAGAAGATGCCACCTCCGGAATCTGATCGCGGTCGTCCGATGGCATGTTGAGGAGCTGTCGGTGGATTTCGCGATGATCGGACTCGGCTTCCCTGATCGCGGAGCCGTAACGAGAATCAGCGAAAGGACCCGGCGCCCCCGCTAGGATCGGACTGAGTGGTGTCTGGCTGCCTTCAGGATTCATCCGTGGATAAGGCTGGAAGGGCTGCCTCGAGGCGGGAGAGAGCGCTCCCTGTACTCTCGCCCGAGCGCGGGCGCGAACCTGTGCCCGTTTTTTTTCGTCGAACAGTGCGCGGGCGTCGTCGATCGTTTCCGCCGCGACGTCGAAGATCAATCGGTCGCGCGGCTGGCGAAACACATCATGCCAGTCGTAGCCTGCAGTCCAGAGCTTCGAGTACTTGTACGCGAGCGCCACGGTCCAGATCACCGTGAGCGCGATGAAATCGTGGTTTGAAAAAAGCGAAATCGGAACGAGTATGGCGTTCACCGCTATATAGGGCGCGAGCTTGCGACGGAAGGCCTGCACCATTGGTGCGTTCCATTTGCTCAGCTCATCGGCCGTCGGCGCGGACGCGGAATACGAGGTCTGTGTCGGCGGTGTATACCGGTCGCGAAGTGGCTCGATCAAATCGCGGTCGCGAGTCTCCGATCGCGATCCCTGGGAGGCGGATTGAGACGCGCGCGTCGCAAGAGTCGGCATGGCGCCGCCGCTCAAGGCCACGGCAAAAGCCGCCGCGCTCGGAAAACGATCCGCTGGATCCTTCTCGAGGCATATCATCACGGCGCGCGAAAGATCCTGCGGAAGGTCCGGCCAACGCTCGTCGACAGGTATCGGCTTCTCTGACAGATGCTTGACCAGCATCGACGGAGTGTTGCTGGCAACGAATGGAGGCTGCCCGCAGAGCATTTGATAGCCAACCACGCCCAGCGAGTAGAGATCACTGCGACCGTCTATCGCGCGATCACCGGCGGACTGTTCGGGCGACATGTACGCGGGAGTTCCGATCGCCATGCCTGTCGCAGTCAGCCTGGAATCGCCACTGTCGGTGAGTGCGCGCGCAATGCCGAAATCGGTGACCATCGCGCGACCAGTTTCTTCGTCGATGATGATGTTATCGGGCTTGATATCGCGGTGAATGACGTTTCGGTTGTGTGCGTACGCTAGGGCGTCGGCGACCTCGCGAAGGATGCGCCGCGCTTCCACCGGGGGAACCGGCCCGTGCTGCTGAAGGCGTACCCCGAGGTTGTCGCCCTTGATGTAGGCCATCACGAAGTACACGAGGTTATCGCGCTCTTCGACGGTGTATATGGGAACGATGTTCGGATGATTGAGCTGCGCGGCTGTTTCTGCCTCACGCAGGAATCGTTGTCGGATGTCCGCGCGAAAGCTCAGTTCGGGCGGCAGAACTTTGACGGCGATCTCACGCTTCAGTCGTCTGTCGCGAGCGCAGTAGACGATTCCCATACCGCCACGACCGATCTCGCTCTCTAGCTCATAGTTTGCAGAGAGGACCTGTGCTA
>JBOHTC010000094.1:0-6953 GCA_050733495.1 Gemmatimonadaceae bacterium
ATCTTCCCGTAACACCATCGTGAAGCGGACTGCTTTAGACGTCCGCTGGAGACCGCTTCGCCGTCTGTCGTTGCATACGCGTTGCGCGGAGCAAGAACCGACAGCGCACCAAGTGCCGCGGTGGTGGAGAGCATCTCGCGACGGGTTACGTTTTTTTTCACGCGGCAGATTCCTCGTTGAGAGTCACGGACAGATTCCGGTTAAGAGTCCCGCATGGGTCCTGGTAGGGGAAATCCCCGAGCCCATTGGACCTCGCTCGGAAATCCGTGAATTCCGTGCTCTCAATGGTCGCTCTATACAGCCCGTTGCACGAGAGGTATTTTTTTTTGCCTTTTATAGACTGCTGGCAACTTCGTTTCCCACCGTGAGAGCGCATAGTGACCACTGACGCAAACACGTACGACGCAATTGTCGTTGGCTCGGGCATCTCCGGCGGCTGGGCCGCCAAAGAGCTAGCCGAAAAAGGATTGCGCGTTCTTCTGCTCGAGCGCGGACGCAACGTCGAGCACATCAAGGATTACGTCAACGCGACGAAAGCGCCCTGGGAGTATCCGCACCGCGGCGGACGCACTCGAGCGATGGAGGAGCTCTACCCCGTCCTCAAGCGCGACTACCCGCTGAACGAAAAAAATCTTTCGTTCTGGGCATCGGACAAGGACTCGCCCTACACCGAGGTCAAGCGCTTCGACTGGTTTCGTGGCTATCAGGTCGGAGGGCGGTCGCTGATGTGGGGTCGACAGAGTTACCGCTGGAGCGATATCGACTTCGAGGGCAACATAAAGGACGGCATCGCCATCGACTGGCCCATTCGCTACGCGGATCTCGCGCCGTGGTACGACCACGTCGAGCGGCACGCGGGAATATCGGGGTCGCTCGAGAAGCTGCCGCAGCTACCAGACGGACAATTCCTTCCCGCCATGCCGCTCAATTGCGGCGAAGCGCTCGTCTCGGGCAAAGTCGCCAAGCTGTTCGACGGACGGAGACACATTATCCCCGGACGAGTCGCCAATCTCACTCAGGCTCACCTCGGACGATCAGGCTGCCAGTACCGCGATGCGTGCTGGCTTGGATGCCCATACGGCGCGTACTTCAGCACGCAGTCATCGACGCTCCCCGCCGCTGCGAAAACCGGACGCCTCACTCTCAAGCCGTTCTCGATCGTGAGCGAGGTCATCTACAATCGCGACAAAAAACGCGCGACCGGCGTTCGCGTCCTCGACGCCGTCACCGAGCAGACAGTCGACTATCAGGCGCCGGTCATTTTCCTCTGCGCCTCAACGCTCAATAGTGCCTGGCTTCTCATGCGCTCGGCCACCGACATCTGGCCGGGAGGACTCGGCTCCAGCTCCGGCGAGCTCGGTCACAATCTCATGGACCACCATTTCCGTGTCGGCGCGGAAGGCAAGCTCGATGGAATGGAAGACAAATACATCTACGGCCGCCGTCCGAACGGGTTCTACATCCCGCGCTACAGAAACATCAACGGAGAAAAGCGGCCGTACCTGCGTGGATTCGGCTACCAGGGCGGCGCCGGGCGCGATGGTTGGTCGCGCGGCGTAGCGGAGCTCGGCGTGGGAGCGAAATTCAAGGATGCGATGTCGGAGCCGGGCGGATGGACGATCGGTGCGACCGCTTTTGGCGAGATGCTCCCTAACCATAAGAACTTCGCCACCCTGGATCACGCCAGGGAGGACAAGTGGGGACTGCCGGTACTCAAGATCGATTGTGCGACTGGCGAGAACGAGGCACTCATGCGGAAAGACATGGCGCTCGACATGGCGGAGACGCTGGACCAGGCGGGCGTGAGAGAAGTCAAGATGTACGACTCGGGTTCCTTCCCCGGCGACGGCATCCACGAGATGGGAACCGCGCGCATGGGACGCGATCCGAAGACGTCCGTCCTCAACTCGCACAACCAGGTCTGGGATGCGCCTAACGTCTTCGTCACCGACGGCTCGTGCATGGTGTCCACCGCTTGCCAGAACCCGTCGCTCACCTACATGGCAATGACGGCGCGGGCGGCCGACTTCGCCGTCGGCGAGCTCAATCGGCGCAACCTGTGACCCAAGAATCAATTATGTCCCAAACGGAAGAACTGGACGAGCGCGAGCTGATCACCCGCCGCGAGGCCGTCCTGCGCGTCACCGCTTTGCTCGGCGGAGTCGCGCTGGTCGGAGGAAGCGCATTCCTCACCGGCTGTCGCAACAGCACGAATTACGGAGCGCCGTTCACAGCCGACGAAGTCGCGTTCCTCGACGAAGTCGCCGACACGATTCTTCCCCAGACGAGCACGCCGGGCGCCAAGGCGGCGAAGACCGGTGCCTTCATGGCGAAGATGGTTTACGACAGCTACCACGCCGATGATCAGAAAATCTTCCGCGACGGAATGGGCAAGCTCGACGACGTCACGAAAGACAAATACAATGTTTCGTTCATGAAGGCGACGCCCCAACAGCGTCTCATGATTCTCACTGCCCTGGATCGAGATCAGCGTTCACTGAGCCAGGCACAGGAAGATGCCTGGCGGAAAAAGTCGCTCGCATATCTCACCGATCAACGCAAGGAAGCCGCGCCGGGGAGCGACGTGGGCGCGGCCACAGCCGCGACGGCGACCACCCCAACGCACTACTTCCGCATGATGAAGGAGCTGGCGCTACTAGGCTATTTCACCTCGGAGATCGGCTGCACTGTCGCGCAGCGCTATGCAGAGACACCGGGAGCCTACAACCCGTGCGCGCCGTACACTCCCGGCGAGAAGGCCTGGGCGCCGCACGCATAGGGAAAGTACTGGCGACGGCCGGCAACTTGCTCCGGCAGGGTACTGTTCGCGTTTGATCGACGCGGTGTAACCACACGGGTGGCGCACCCGTAAGGCTTGAAATGCAGAAATCGACTCTCGCGCAGGCAACGCCCGCTCCAGCTGCGCCCGCGACACCTACTCCGTCGTTCACAACTGTCGGCGCAGACGGTAAGACCCCGACGCTTTCTATACCATCGACCGAGGAACAGGTTCAGGGACTCGCTGCGCTCAAGGCGCAGCTCTCCGCCAACCTCGCGGACGTCAGCGATCGCCGGCACGATCTCTCCGAGGAGTTGCAGGGCACGAGCGATGATATAGCTCGCAAAGGCCTTACCGACAGAATCAGTCTTCTGGACAAGCAGATCCTCAGACTTGAAACGGATCTCGCCACGACCAACAACGAGCTCGCCGCTACGCCTCCGGAATTGCTCGCCGGTACATCGATTTCCACCCAGTCGAGCAGCGACAACTTCGCACAGGGAGCGACGGTCGGCGGAGTTTCCACTTTCGTGTTGTGCGCCGTTTTTTTCGCGATGGCCCGCCGCCGCTGGCGAGGTCGTCGGCGCCCGACATCCCCGCTACTCGAGAACGACTCGGTTCAGCGACTCCAACGCCTCGAGAACGGAATGGAAGCCATCGCCATCGAGATCGAGCGCGTCTCCGAAGGTCAGCGTTTCGTCACCAGGCTCCTCTCGGAATCACAACCGCCCCTCGCCGCGTCACAGCAACGTGGGACCGTAATGAGCGAGAATCCGCCGAAGCGCTAGCTCGCGACTTAGAGTTTCGTCACCGTAACGGTGACGTGCGGAGCCTCGTTCGCAATAACCGTCACGGAGAGTGGATTTGGTTGCGAAGCCGGAACCGCGTAACCCGCTGGCGGAGTAATGCTAATCTTGCACTCCCCCGCGATACCTCGGTCACCAAACTCTCCAGAGGCGGGGGTTGTACCGCCGCCCTGCAAACCGTTCGCGAAGGTGAAAGTCAAGCCCACACCCGGTACTGCCTGGCCAAACTGATCGACCACGTCTACGAAGACGACACCCTGTGGGTCGTCGAATCGCATCACGCGGACGAAACGATATGAGTTGCCGTCGTTGGAAAAAGTAATCGCGGGAGGATTACCAGCCGACTCTTCGAGCGTGGCGTTATAGGAACCACGACCCATCTCAGACGCAAACGACAGTTGTTTGGAGGTTTGGAATCTCCACAAGCCAACGTCGTCGCCCCCTTGATCCACACCCGCTGGCACCGGCTGACAGTCCGCTGGAATTGCGATCGACCAATCGTATTCAGGGGCGTTGTCCGCTCCCTTCGCACTGATCGACAAATCTCCTTTGAGTACGGTTCGACTGCAGCCTTGTTGGGGCGCGATGACTGCCGGAATTGCCAGACCGTCGACGCTCTGGAGAACGTAGACCCCAGCGATCCGTTCCTGATCGTCTCTCTCGCCCATGCTGTTGACGCAAGAGGAGATGCCGAGGAGCGAAAGCCCCAACATCCACAATTTGGTCGCGCACGACTTGAGGGGACCTGATTTGCGCAAGCGTTGAAGCGACTCAGCTGTCTGAGGCGGTGTAGTCGCGAACCTTACCATGATCGAGGTAGTAGATAACCCATGCCTTCTCCGGAACTACGTATTTCACCGCGTCTCCCAGGAGATGTAGAGTTGTTTGCGTTTCAAAATCGGTTATGTCTCGCGCGGGTAACAGTGTGATGTAGTCACCACCTGACCTAGGCGGGCCACGGCCAATGAACAAGATGCGCGAAGCGGGCGCGCTGTCCGAGGGCGCAAGCAGGAAAAAATATCACACCGTTTTGCCGGGAATTTCCCTGAAGTGCGACATCCATTTTTTCGTCGCCGTTGAAGTCGCCAAGAACTACGGATGGCAACGCGGCGCCATGACCCTCGGACGCAATGGTCGCGACTGTCGCGGGAGTCCACATGGATAAGGGAAGAGGAGAGAAATCCGGCAGCGAATCAGCAATGACTTGCGCCATTCCCACAGGCAGGTGCAGGACGTTCGTATCCCCCTCTACTACCAGGCGCGGTATTGTCGCGGAAGAGTCTGCAAAGATTTTTGGCCCTCCCATAACGACTCTTGGTACAGGAACGGGCTGTGTCGTTGACTGTTCTGTCGATGAGGCGGTGACCGTCAGCTCTTTGACCACCGCTGCTGAATTCCTTGATTGCTCCCGGCATGCCTGAAGCGAAGCCAAGCCGCACGAGAGTATTATCAGTCGAACGGCAAAGCGGTTGGAACGGTGGTGGCACATAGCTAGAAGACGAAAGCCGACGCTGGTCTGCAACTGCTGACGCCACGGCTGTAACGGGTAAGAACGCGCCGAGCCGCTACTTGGGAGGATTCTTCGGCTTGTCGGCGACTGCTAGGAGATTACCGAAGCGCGTGAGAATGTTGAAGCCGGACATTCACGGTCATCGGCTAACTACTGGGGCGGACGCACCCAAGTGTAATGCCTGCCATCAAGAAGGCCAGACAACGTATCCCCGACAAGGAAGACCAACCCGATCCCGTTTCCATGGGTATCGGTTAAACCGTAGTTCCCCGATCCGGACGAAACGTATCGTCCCCCCGACTCGGAGAAGGTGACCGTTGTCCCGCTCGGGCTAGTGTTTTGCTCCACGTCATCCGTCGTATACGAGCCTAGGATATCTGCTATCAGGGAGCCGCTCACGAGCGTCGTCGTCACGCCGCCTGATCGGTTGAGGACGGCAGGCAGCGGCTGCCCGTTCACTGACACAATCTCGTAATTACCAGCGATTTCAGGGACCGGGGCCACCTGGTCACTGCAGCCCCATGTGATGTACGCAAGCGCAAAAACGAACAACGTAATGAGTTTGAATTCCCGTTTCATAAGCTGAAGAATGCTTGGCTGAACTTCGAACCGACGACCCCTAATTCTTTGGAGGCAAATTTCGCTACTGGTTTGGCGGCGATTTGCCGCACCGATGCTCCCAGACCCATTTCGCCAGTGTTTCCGCATGTGAGACTGCTGAGTCCGTTAACGCTTCAGCGATAGTCGGTTCCCGTTTGATCGAATCAGATGTTGGCGAGGCAAATGTGAGCGGAACAATCACGCTTCTGCCGAGTCGTTTCGGATGGAACTCAACCATATCGACGTACTTTCGAACTTCGTGCTCCGAAACTGTCCGGGGCGCCGTGACGAACATGTATCGAGCCTCTCCGAGCGAATCGAAAAAGACTCTAGTCACCTGCTGTCCAAGGGGGTCTATGCCATAGCGAAACTCGATCGAGAACGCGGCGGAATCTCTGGGAGGTGTTGGGATTAAACGACAAATAATCGGTGAGGCAGGAACGCTAAAGAGGTCGAACGCGGCGGCCGCTTGAGCGTCAGCCAATCGCGGAAGCAATGTCGCGCAAGTCAACAGGAACAGAATAAAGAACGGCCTGCGCGAGACTCCTTCGTTTATGTGAGACGACAAAAGGTCTCTCCCGATGATGGTACTGGCAGCCTTGCCAGTGTTATTGCATCTCCACTTCGCAAACCTCTGCGAGGAGAATTGGTCGCCAGCGCATCGTCGGAGAACGGACAGTTTCTTTTAGCTTTTCTGACGCCGATGCTTCCATGTGAACCGCCAGAACATGGCAAAAAACAGAGCTGCTAGACTGTAGTTCAGCGTCCAATAGGCCGCGTTATCGGACCTGTCTTCGGGATCAAGCTCCCCGCGGCGCCGCACATAAATCACAGCGAATGGAATCGTCAATACGATTACCAATGCGGCGAAGAATACCCCAGCTGGATCCGCAGTAGCATGCATAAGAGCCTCTGCTGACTTGGACAGAAAAGTGGAGCCCCACTATGTCGGCACGCACCAATCCCGACAAGGGCAAATCTGTCTCGCCCGGATGCAGTTTTATATCACGTCGTGAGGGTTTTCCCCCGTTCGGGACACGTAGACTCGCAAAAATGGATGAGGAATCGCTATCGGAAGCATTTTGACGATTTCAGCCGCTCTTCTACCGACGAAAACTCAGTAAAGACTGTAGCCGTGCTGAGGGCTAAGTCGACGGCACCTTCGGCTTGTCGGAGTACGTCACTGGATGCCCGAACATCGACTCGCTGTGCTCGCGCTCCTTCATGGGCACCCCCATCATTCGCTTGAGCAGCGGCA
>JBOHTC010000095.1:0-4967 GCA_050733495.1 Gemmatimonadaceae bacterium
TGGACACGCCGTTCCGCGCCGGCGATCTCCGTCACGGCTACCAGGCTGTCGCCGACAATCTTCCCAACGATCCCAGGATCCACGCCGAGAAGGGAACGAAGAAGATGTTCTTCAAGAACTTCATGGACGCGCGCGTGAACTACGTCGTCCTCCCCGTCGCTCGGCTCCTCTTGCGCGCTGATCAGGCATCGCTCGCGTCGATGGATGGATATCTCACCACAACCGTCATGCACGAGATGTCGCACGGACTCGGCCCCGCGTATTCGCGCATCAACGGCAAGCAGGTGGACATTCGCGAATCGATCGGTCCGATCTACAGCGGTCTCGAGGAAGCGAAGGCCGACATCGTCGGACTCTACGGTCTCGACTGGCTGATGAACAAGGGCGTGCTACCCAAGTCAAAGGCTCGCGAATATTACGCGTCGCACGTCGCGGGAATCTTCCGCACCGTGCGGTTCGGAACGGCCGAGGCGCACGCGAAGGCGGAGATGATGGAGTTCAACTATTTCGTGGAGCAGGGCGCGATCACCCGTGACGCAAAGACGGGTCGCTACGCGATCGACTTCGTGAAATTCCCGGTCGCGGTGGCGAGTCTGGCGAAGGAGCTGCTCACCATCGAGGCAACTGGCAATCGTACACGCGCCGAGGCGTGGATGACCAAGTACGGGACAATGCCGCCGACCTTGAAAACAGCGCTTGACAAAACGGGCAGCGTACCGGTCGACGTCGATCCGATTACGTCATTCGGCGAAGAGGTCAGATAGCGACCGTTGCCGAATCATGCGACCGTGCGTTCGAAAGTGTTCGCTGGTTTTATCGGTCTGGTGCTCGGCGCTCTCTCCGGCGAGGTACTTGGCATTCTTTTTTTCTTCGGCATCGATCGTGGCCACAAAGACGCCGACCTCGGATTTCGTCTGCTTTTGGCCAGCATGCTGGGGGTCGTCTGCGTTCCGATCTGCGCTACAGGCGGTTTGGTGACCGCGCAATTTCTTTCCTCGCGCAGGCCGCGCGCGGCGCTGGCCACTGCGGTAGGAACGGCCGCCTTCGTGATATACGGCCTGACGTACCTGTTCACTGGGAAGTAGGAGCGCGTCGGCCAAGGAAAGCGAAGTAATCACGCACGAGGACGGGCGCGCTCGCGAATGCTCGAGCGCGCCCTGCTTCGCTATCGCCGTCCCACCCTGTCAGGCGTGGCTCGAGACCGTCGGGCAAATCAGCAGGTTGCCAGTATCGATTTCGTATACGGGTGGAGCGCCAACGGGGTTGACTCGCATAAACACATTGCCGGCCGCCTCGGCGGCGTCGAGATCAGCCGCGCTCTTGATCGGCTGGAAGTTCGGCGACGACAGGTATTCCGGGTTATAAATGAGGAGGATGATCTTCCACGGCGCCTTGTATTCGCCCGCGGTACCGTTCTTACCCATCCCGGGTGCGCCCGTGATCACATGGTCGTGATACACGAATGGTGCTGGCAGTCCCGGATGGAAGCACGGATTGCATTGCGGCTGATAGCCGGACGCCAGCGTGATTGGTCCCGCTCCCGGCGCCGGCAGCGTGGCTTGCGGGTAGGTGACGAGGTACAGCTCCTCCGCATGCGCGTAGGCGTTAGGCATTGTTTCGCGCGCGTTTACAATCATGTGCGGCCCGATCATGTAAACCGTTTTGCCGTTAGCGTAGGTCGGATCGATATCCGGTTTGCCCATCGCCGCCTCGCCGGAGCCCCGTGAGAACGCGACCGCTGCCTGTTGATTCGGCTGAACAGAGGTCGAGCTTTCACATCCCACGACGGACACGAGCGTGAATGCTACAACAGCGCTGTGCAGGACTTTCATGTACCACATCCTTGAAGGATTGAACCGGAGAGGATGCTGCCGACTTCAGATGTGGGCAAGAGTGAACACGGAGCCTGGTAAGCCACCGGACCGAACGATCCTGCCCGTCCGCGCGTCGAAGACTATAATGGGATCGAGACCGATGGCGCTTGCGAAGGGGGGTAGCGACCACCCCTCGCGTTTCCGCGCGGGCTTTTGGCTTCCGCTTTTACTCGTATGCGTTTTCAGCTGGAGGGCCGAATCCCAGACAGCGCGCCTCCAGGATAGCCTTCCCCTGTCTATCGTGGACTCGCTTGCTGAAGCGGAATATGGACGCGACAGCATCGGCAGCATCACCATCGGCGTCGTGGCAGGTAGCGATCTCGTGTGGACGAAGAGCTACGGTTTCGCCGACATGGGAGCTCGGCGACTGGCAAATCGGCAGACCGTATATCGCATCGGCTCGATCACCAAAATGTCTACCGCGGTGATGTTGCAGCAATTGATGGAAAAGGGCGTCGTCCGACTTTCCGATCCCATTGCTCGTTTTTTACCGGAGATCAGCCGGGTTCGTGATCTGCCGAAGTCGGCAAATAGCCCCACCATTCTGCAGATGGCGACGATGACGGGCGGCTTCGCCGCCGAACCCGACAGCCAGGCCAAGTTCGGCACCGGTCCTGTAAGCGTGTGGGAGTCGAAGGT
This sequence comes from Gemmatimonadaceae bacterium, assembly GCA_050733495.1. Classification (GTDB taxonomy): domain Bacteria; phylum Gemmatimonadota; class Gemmatimonadetes; order Gemmatimonadales; family Gemmatimonadaceae; genus UBA4720. Next base: position 2,514 of record JBOHTC010000095.1, read on the forward strand.
CATTTCTGCGCTCAGCCAGACCCGCTATGAGTATCCTCCCGGAACCAGATTCTCCTATTCGAATATCGGATTCGCGACGTTGGGTCTCGCACTCGAGCGCGCATCCGGCACGTCGTATCTCCAGTGGGAGCGTGAGCGTATTCTCGATCCATTGCAGATGCGTCGCACGCGTTTCACTATCGATTCGACCATCGCCGGCGATCTCGCTGTCGGATATGAGGTCGACAAGGCTGGCAAAGTCAGCTCGGATGTGTCCGTTCGAGAATTGCGCGATGGGCGGGGTTACAGACTGCCTATCGGGTGCATGTTTACGACTGTTGACGATCTCAGTCGATTCCTCGCGTTCGAGCTCGGAAAAGGTCCCGAGCAGGTACTTCCTCGCTCACGACTCGACAGCAGTTATGCGGGCATCGTCGCGACTTCGCAGGACTTCGACGTCGGCTACGGACTCGGCTTCATGGTTCAGCGGCGGGGGGAATTCACGTGGCTCGGACACAACGGCGGTGTCCCCGGATATAACGCGACGATCTACTACGATCGTGACTATCAACTCGGTGTCATCGTATTTCGCAATGCGTCAGGAGGAAAAGCCAGCATTGGCCATCTGACCGCAGAAGCGCTCCGTCGGTTGATCCTAGCGAAGATCGCCTCCGCGAAACCGACGTAGATCGTCGACGACCACTCGGCCAGTGCCAAGCAGTTTTGCGGGCGTTGTCATCAGAGGATCTAACAACCCCTGGACGATAGGGCCGAGGGTGACTCGCGCGGCGTCCATGTCTTCCGCGGTCTCCCAGAGCGTAAGGGTCAGGAATCGACCGTCACCAGCGTCGGCCACGACGGTTCCCCTGTAACCGCTGCGTGCAGAGTGCGCCTGCTGAAACTTCCGGAATTGCTCCGAGTCATACTTCGGCTTGTCCGGATCATAGGTCGTTTCCCTGAACACTGCGAACATGTGCGCTCCTTGATAGACATCATCTTGAACTTAGCGGCTGCGCATCGAAGCAGTCGGCTAATAATCCCCGGACGCTGTTCGATGAAAGTGGCTACTCACTCGCGCCCGCACCGATGTCGCCGGCTCAGTAGTTTCATACACGCGGCATCAAGCGATAAACTGAGATTAGAATGCCCGAGAGCAGACGTCTGCGGTACCAGGTCGCGGTGAGCCTGGATGGTTTCATTGCCGGCCCAAATGGTGAGTACGACTGGATCGTGCCGGATCCAGCGGTGGATTTCGCCGCGTTGTATAAAGAGTTCGACACCGCGGTAATGGGACGAAAGACGTATGAGATCGCGGCTTCGCAGGGCGGTCACGGCGCGATGCCCGGTATTGACGTCATTGCATTCTCGCGGACGATGCCGGCGGCGACCTATCCAGGAGTCCGCATCCTGAACGACGATCCGCGCGATATCGTCGCGGGGCTGAAAAAGAAAAGCGGGCGCGACATCTGGCTGTACGGCGGCGGCGAGCTGTTCCGCTATTTGCTCGACGCGGGTCTGGTTGACACGGTTGAAGTGGCGGTGAACCCGGTATTGCTTGGATCTGGCGTTCCGCTCGTTCCGCCTGGTGCGATGACGAAGCTGGTCCTGAGCGATGTGAAGCGTCTCCCGGCAAGTGGGATGGTTGCTCTCGCGTATTCGGTAGTTGGAGGAAGCGGGCGCGCTCCACGTATCGCGTACGTCAAGAATGAGTGATGAATGCGGTTGCCAGGGGTGAAGCGTGGGTCCGGCGTCGGTCTCTACGGTCTCGACTGGCTCACGAACAAGGGCGTGATTGCTACTGCCCGTAAACAGGTATTGACCATCTAACCGAATTACGTTATCGAACTGGAGTTGGGTTCGCCGAGAACGCATTACGTGGAGGATGCAATGGTGAATTCGAGAACGTTGAGTCGTGGCGACAGCTCTAGCGGGCAGGACGGTGACGGCGGTGCTCAACAAGCTGCGAGCGACTTTCTGGAGAGTGAATACGAAACGGCCATTGATTTACTCAAATACTATGATGATCGACACTATGACTTGTTGAAATTTGCATCTGCGCTCGCTGCGGGGGTGCCAACCTTGATCTTCGGTTTTTACGGGCTATCAAATCAAGCGGCCGCGGCGGTCTGGGACTTTGCTACGTTCATTGTCGCTGTAACGGCGATTGGCTTGGTGTGCGTGTTAGCGGCTATGGTCCGGAACCGGGTTTATTTCGTGTTTCCGGCACGCCAAGCGAATGTCCTTCGATCCAGACTTTTTTCGGACGCTGTGAGCGCCCTAAAGCCGCGCACACCCGCAGTGCAAAACCAGTTATACACAACGGGCGACATCCCAATGTTTGACTGGAATAGCACACAAGGCATTCAGATTGTATTCGTCGCGCTGCAATGTGCTTTGTTCGCAGGCGCATCCGTGTATTCCTTCCGGCGTTCAACTATAGACGTGAAGGCTCTTTGGGTTGAGACCGTGGTCACC
>JBOHTC010000096.1:0-1968 GCA_050733495.1 Gemmatimonadaceae bacterium
CAGGAGGCGGTCTCGCTCGTGATCGTCGCGTCCCTGATCGCAGTGGTGATGTGGCGGGCGCGCACCACGCTCAAGCGGCAACTGGATGCGGAACGCGACCGCGCCACCCTCTCCGGGATCTTCGGGCGCTTCGTGCCGCACGCGATCTTGGATGCGATGATCGCCGGGCGCGGGACGCTCGCCCCGATCGAGCGCGAGGCGACCGTGCTCGTCGCGGACATCGCCGGGTTCACCGGGATGACCGAACGCGTGGGCGCCGCGCGCACTGTGGAGGTCCTGAACGCGTATTTCGACGAGGTGACGCGGATCATCGGCGCGCACAACGGCATCGTCACGCAATTCCAGGGGGACGCGGTGCTGGCGACGTTCAACGTGCCGGTCGAGGACGAGGAACACGCGGCGAACGCGTTCCAGGCTGCCCGCGCCATTCTGGCGTGCGTGGCGGGCCGCGAGTTCGCAGGGGAGCGCATCCGTGTGCGCATCGGAATCAATTCAGGCTTTCTGGTCGCCGGCAATGTCGGCGGCGGGGGACGCCAGAGCTACACTGTCCATGGGGACACGGTGAACCTGGCCGCGCGGCTCGAGGCGCTGTGCAAGGAGCACGGTACCGCGCTCCTTCTTTCCGCCACCACGGCGAAGGCGTTGCCCAACGCGAAACTCATCGCTTTGGGGACTATTGTCGTGCGCGGCCTCGCGGAACCGGTGACCGTCTTTTCGATTCCGGCCGAAGGCGTGTGAGTCTTTGCCAGAGTACGGCGCAGGATTCCGTCATCTGCCCGCCAGGTAGTCGCGAAGGGCCGGGTGCGAACTACCCGGCGTTCGGTGCCGTATAACGTCCACGCTCACCGGCGCGCGTGGCACGGTGGTTAATGCGCCCAAAGTACTCCCGCGCGCGTCCGGTGCGGCGTGCTGTTAGGCTTCTCATGCTTGTTTTATCGCGAAGAGAGGCTGTTCGCGGTACAGCGCACGCCACGACTCGTGGTGGACAACGCCAAGTATCGCCTTCGCAACTGTTCCTATCGTGTAAGCGATCTGCTCGCTATTACCGAAGCGCTTTGCTCTTGGAACGAAGTACTCAAGCTCTTTGCCAACATAGAATTTGTTGAGGCGAACGACCTGTGCTACATCCGCACGCTGTAGGACAACGTGCTTGGACAGCCCGTGATTCTTGCACGCGCGTATGCACGCGACTAAGTCATGACCGAGGTTTCGCAGTTCTCTTTCCGTCGCGCCTTGCAATATGAGAAAGGATTTCAAGTACAGCTCCAGCGAGTGCAACAGCAGGAGAAGAGTGGGCTGTCGCACATACACCTCGGTCTGCTTCATCAGCGCTTCGGCCGCTAATGTATAGCTGTGACCGAGTGCCCATGTCGACTGCGCTTGAGCTTCGCGTGCCAACCGAGGATGCGGCGCAACTTTTGGACGTTTGCCTGGCATCGTGAGGTCTAAGAGCGACCTAACTAGTGGGCTGATCTTTGGTTAGACGGCTGATGATCTTGCCGTTCTGAAGCTCATACGCGAACCCCTTGTTCTTAACGCTCTCACGAGCCCGGGAATATGGGATGAAGGATTCACCAAGCATCATTCTCTGGTGATATTCATCGTCACTTAACTCAACCTCGAGAAGAGCCCAAGGGCCGTATTGGTACTTGATGTCCTCGTGAACGCGAGGATCCTGGGTCGACCGCCAGATATGGCGAAACGCCAGGCGACGCTCGTGGTCCCATATGTCCAAGGGGAGACGGTCTTCGGTGCGTTTCTGCTCTCCGAGTGAAATGATGACCTTCCCTACAACATAAATGAGGGCTATTGCGATTAGCCCGTAACCCCACGATTTCGCAAACTCGTCCATTCGGGTGCCCGTGGATGAAGCCTAACGAATGAAAGGGACTTCCCCTGCACGGCGACGGCATCGAGGTGCCAAGATTGAAGTGTCTGAGTTCAATCTAAATAGCCGGAGGGGAAGTC
>JBOHTC010000097.1:0-1958 GCA_050733495.1 Gemmatimonadaceae bacterium
CGTTTTACCACGACCTCCGAGTCCAGCGCCTGCTGCGCCTCGAGTCGGGCGCGGTCGAGTCTAGCGCGAAAAACGCCGCCGTCGAAAAACGGCCAGGATAGCGAGAAAAAAACAGCCCCGCCCAATCCGCTGCCACCGTTTGGTCCAGTGCCTGAATCGGGTCCGAAGACTGGAAGCGCCCCCGTGTTGGCCGATAGCTGTAGCTGCGGCATTCGCGCGGAACGAGCTGCGGCGATACCGGCTCGGGTCGCCGCCGTATTCGCTTCTGCAACACGCACGTCGGGGGTCGCGAGCCACGGCGCACCAGCGTTGGTTGCCGGCGGTCCCGGCGCAGGTAACGGTGCAACCGCGAGGGGAGCATTCGGGACGCGCCCCATCAGGTCATTCAATTGGAGGCGAGCTTCGTCGAGAGCACGCCTCGCATCTGCGAGCGCGGCTTCCTCGGTGCCGAGGCGGACTTCCGTTGTGAGGAGATCGCCGCCCACCGGCTGTCCCGCTGCCCTGCGTCCTTGCACCTGCAACAGGTAGCTCCTGAGTCGTTCGATACCCTGCTCTCGAAACGCGATTTCATTTTGCGAGCTGACAAATTCGCTGAACCACAGTCTGACGGCGAGGTCCACATCTTTCTGTACGACCCGAAATCCTGCTCCGGCGGCTTGCAGCTGATAATTCGCGGCGCTGAGGTTCGCGCGTCTGAGTCCTCCATCAAGAATGGTAGCCGCTCCGGTGAGCTGTGCTGCGCCTTGAGAGGTCGTGTACGCGAGCGGCCCTCCCGCGTTGAGATTGCCATCCAGGGACAGGGTGGGGGAACGGGCCGACCTTGCCTCCCTGACCGACGCGTGCGCGATGTCGACAGCGCGAGCGGCAACAGGCAAGTGTGCGTTTGCGTTCCGCGCCTCGCGGAGAGCGTCATCGAGCGTCAGCACCTCGGTGGAGCTGTGCTCAGTGGGCCTGCTTGCCGGCGTCTCGCCGGCTTGAGCCAGCGCCGCGTTGGCTGACGTCGCGAGCCAAAGCAGGCCGACGAGGGCGTACGAAAATGATCGTGTGCACACTGGTCGCATCTTATTCGGTTGGGGATCGCACCTTCAGTAACTTCCTGGAACGAGCTGCGACCACTTCGCACAGGAGCCGGTCCGACTGTCAAATGTCGCTGCTGTCAGACCTGCTCGGCGTGCTGGATGACGCGGCTCCGCATCGCGGCAGACCGCGCTCCAACTGGTTAGAATCGAGTCCGCCGTCCTAAATGCACGGATCGAACCCAGAAGTCTATCAATCCGACCTGTCACAGACATTAAGCGCCGATTTCGTGCCCGCACCGGCGACACGCTGTTTGCATATTTTCCCTGAATGGAAACTTCGACAATTGCGCACCCGCCTGCAACGCTCGAGGGTTGGTACGCACTTCACCAGATCTTTCGTGTCGATCCCAGGCGTGTCCCGCCCGCGCGGCTCCGGACCATGCTCACGAGCGCAATGACGACGCTGGAAAAGGCGTCGACGGCGGCCGCCTCGCGCAAGTCGAAGAAATCACCGCAGGATCCGCAGCGTGGCTGGAGCTGCGTGGCGAAACTCGTCGGATCTACTGCCGACGCAATGATCATCCATTTCCGAGATTCGCTCGACGCCATTGACGTCGCGCAAAGTCAGGTAGCGGCCACCGCCCTCGGAAAAGTTGTCGAGCCAGTCTACGCATTCCTCAGTGTCACCGAGGCTGGCCTCTATCACGTCACGGCCGATCTGGCGCGGCGCGCCGAAGACCGCGGCGGAAAAGTCGGCGACGAGGAATTCTCACGTGAGCTCGCGGATCGAGCCGCCGCCGAGCTTGCCAGCCCGCACGTACGTCGGCGGCTTTACCCGGATCTACCGACCGGTAAGCCTTACGTGTCGTTCTATCCGATGTCGAAACGCAGAAATCCCGACGACAACTGGTACACGCTCTCGCTCGACGAGCGCAGCAG
>JBOHTC010000098.1:0-3868 GCA_050733495.1 Gemmatimonadaceae bacterium
GTCTGCACCGGAGCGTTGCTGCTCGCCGAGGCGGGTCTCCTCGACGGAAAGAAGGCGACGACGCACTGGAAGTACTGCGAGATGCTGGCGAGTCGATATCCGGACATCGATGTGAACCCCGATCCCATCTTCGTTCGCGACGGGAACGTCTATACCTCGGCGGGCGTCACAGCGGGGATGGATCTCAGTCTGGCATTGGTCGAGGAAGATCACGGCTCTCGTCTCGCCCTCGAGGTCGCACGCGATTTCGTTCTCTACCTGCGGCGGCCTGGCGGGCAGGCCCAGTTCAGCACAGCGCTTTCAATGCAGTCCACCGATCGTGATCCTTTTCAGGAGCTGGTGCCCTGGGTTCTGGACAACCTGACCAAGGAGCTGACGGTCAGCGCGCTCGCCGAGCACGCATCGATGAGCCCGCGCAATTTCGCGCGGGTCTTCACAAAAGAGATGCGGTCGACGCCGGCGCTATTTGTCGAGCGCTTGCGAGTCGAAGCCGCTCGCCGCAGGCTGGAGGAAAGCCGCCACGGCCTGAAGGCAATCGCCGCTGAGTGTGGGTTCAAGACCGTCAGCTCGATGCGAAGCGCATTCCAACGGCTGCTCGGCGCTCCCCCCAGTCAGTATCGAGAGCGCTTTCGCAACGCCGGTGGCCCATCTTAGTCTGAACTGTGCGACACGCCGCGGCTCCAAGGCCAGCGACGCTAAATGCGAGGATGGCTGCGAGATTCCGCATGCGACTAGTCGACTATCCCGATCAGAATCATGTCCGCGTTTCGGCGTCAGTTGAGCGATAACGAAAACCCCAACGCCTGACCGCCGCCAGGAAGCGGAATCACCCGTGACCGCAGAATCGCCCGATCGAGAAAATTCTTCGGGTGGGCGTGCGCGTAACGAACGACCTTCAATCCGCTGAAAGTCCCGACCGCGGCGCCGAGAACGACATCGCTCGCCCAATGCTTGTCGTGATACATCCGCGAGACTCCGACGAGTGACGCGCCGCCGAACATCACAGGCGCCACCAGCCAGAAATGGCCCGGCCACCCGCGCTCGGCTTCGCTCGTCACCGCCGCGGCCGCGGCGAACGCCGCGGTGGCATGACCCGATGGAAACGACTGCCGGTCGGCGTTGCCGAATCCACCGCCGAACTTGAAGTCGTGCGCGGTGGTGTCGGCGGTGGCGAAGGGACGTGCGCGTCCCGTCAGTCCCTTGAGAATCCAGGTTATTCCACTGCCGAACAGGACGGCTTCGGTGCCGTGCCAGCCAAGATCCTCGATGCCCGGATGATCTGTGGCGCGGCCGATCACGTATAGCGACGTGCCAACGATGATCGACCCGGGATCCGCGATTACCTCGACGCCCTTCGATGCGCCATTCAGAAAGCGGTTGGCCTTCGACCGCTCGTTGGTGAGCCGCCGCGCGACCGACCTGTCGATCGGGAACATCGCCACGGTGAGGCCGGCAAAACCCACCGCCCTGATGACGTCGCGGCCGTTGAAAAGCGGCGCGCCGCCTGAGGTGTCGGGGGCCGCGGTGGGCGCGACCGTCTGGGCTGTTGCGATCGAGAGCGGCGGAGCTGCAAGGAGAATCGCGAGCAAAGCTCGTGACGTGAACGGCTTGTGCATGAGCACCCGGTTGAGGTGTGACATGCTCGGGAAGCAATGACAGTGCCGCCAGACATTGCACCGCGATTACACACTTAGACTATTCCAGCGAGGAGTGGCGCGAACGCAACACCTTCCTCTAGTCGACGACGCCTATCAGAATCGTGTCCGCGAGCTCAAGCTGCCCACTGTGATTCCGCTTGAACAGCCATGCGTACTGCGACCACGTCCACCCGCTCGGCCCCGCCGAGTGCTCGTCGACGAGCACGCTCCAGACATCTCCCCTGAGCGAGACGCGGTCACCCCTCAGGTTTCGGGCGTTTTTTAGTCCAGGCGGTTGTCCCCGGACGGGTAGTCCGACGGTGATGTAGTACTTGGGCGACTGAGGACAGCCCGCGTGGACGTCGACTGCTCTTGCGCGCTTCTTCGTCCCGCGCCGCGGTGGTGGCGGAACGGGAACGCCGGCGCCAGCGCATTGCCGATAATCCAGCGAATTTCCCTCGCTCACGCCGTTCGCGTCGAGGATCGCTCTCCGATGATCAACGACGTCGGCGATCTCCGACTGGCCCGCGCGGCCGAACGTGAGTGTTGGGTCGATCCCCTGGACACCGGCGAAGTTTTCGGGATACCCGGTCTGACTTCCGTACGGACGCGCGTCGAAGCGCAGCGACTCAAGGTGACGCGGATAATCGTCATCGTCGCTCGACGCTGACTCCTGCGCATGGACCACCGCCGCAAACACCTCTGAGTCCGCTCTCACTAGCGTCATGTCCACCTCCGCGAGCGGCGTGCCCGCCACGGGCGATGGTGATTCATTGGGCTGCGGGCGCGAGGCGCAGGCGGCGCTCGCGATCACAACGCAGCTCCACGCAATGGCGAAGCGCCTAAGGTCGTGTCTGGATTTCATTTGGTCGGACTCTTTGCACAAAAAGGGCCTTCGGAATTGCGCCAATCCATATAGATGTCTCGAGTTCACCCAGGTGTCACGAGTTGGTGCCCGAAGCCGAGCGTAGATTGAGAGCGTGTACTCCACCTGTCTGTTCTGCCACACAGACCTCGGCGCCAACGAAGAAGTCGAGCACTTCCCCGTCGGGCGAAGGCTCGCGTTCGACGCGGCGAAGGGTCGGCTTTGGGTTGTCTGCCGGAAGTGCGAGCGCTGGAATCTTACACCGGTGGAGGAACGGTGGGAGGCAATCGAGGAATGTGAGCGATCGTTCCGCGGGACAAAGCTGCGGGTGTCGACGGATCAGATCGGCCTGGCGCGTCTCAAGGAAGGACTCGAGCTAGTGCGAATAGGCAAGCCTATGCGGCCGGAATTCGCGGCGTGGCGTTATGGAGATCAGTTTGGACGGCGGCGGCGCAACAACATCGTCAAAGTCGGCGCTATGTGCGCCGCCGTCGCAGCGTGGCCGTTTGTTGGCCACGCTGTCGCCGCCTCGGTTGGCGGATCGGGGATGATGTTCCCAAATATCTGGAATCTTGGACACGCCGTGTATCTGCGGCGCCTGATAGTCGCGCGGGTTCCAGACCGATTGGGAAACATCGCCTACGTCAGAGCTACGGACGTCAAGAAGACGGTCATGATTCCACCCACCACCAGCAGGGAGTGGGGTTTGCGCGTTAGCCACCGGGCTTATCTCGCAGGAAGAACCTCCTGGTGGAAGTACACGCCGGACGCAGAGCAGACTGAGATCTATGGCGAGCACGCAATTCGCGTCGCCGCTGGCGTGCTGCCACGATTGAATCACAGGGGTGCGTCTCGGAGACAGCTCGAGAAAGCGGTCGGGCTGGCGACTGAACATGCGAACCCCTCGGTCGTGTTCGAGCAGGCTGCGCGCATTGCTGCTACGAACCGTAACTGGAACGAATTCGGGAAAGGCGCATTGTTATCGCACGTTCCGGCCGAGGTCCGTCTCGCACTCGAGATGGCTTCGCACGAAGAATCAGAACGGCGTGCACTTGAGGGCGAGCTGGCGGTACTCGAAGCCGCGTGGCGCGAGGCGGAAGAAATCGCAGCAATTTCCGACGATATGTTTCTCCCAACGTCAGTGACCGAGAGCTTTGCCGAACTCAAGAGCCGCGCCAGGGAAAGCAAGGAAGAAGAAGGAACGAGCGGCAAGGAAGAAACCAGATAGCAATCCGTCTTCGCTCTCCCGCATCCCCCATCCCGCCTCCCGCTTCCCGCTTCCCGCCTCCCGCTTCCCGCATCCCCCTTCCCGCCCACCGCCTTCACTCGGCGTACGACACCAGGAATCTCTCCACCAGAGCTAGGC
>JBOHTC010000099.1:0-36348 GCA_050733495.1 Gemmatimonadaceae bacterium
CATCTACGCATCACGCGTCGGAAGGAGCGCGCAGTTAGAGATCTGTGCCAGGAGGTGGGGGTGTCCTCGCAGGCGACATTCAGCGAGCGACCAGGAGACCCGCGACTGAGCGGAGCGAAGGAGCGCAGTTAGGGGCTCCGACCAGCGAGCCTCGTCGCCGAAGGGGATGTCCTCCCGCCTTGCCGCCGCAAGAATCCCGGACCAACAGACCCAAGGAAAACGCCTCCATCGCAAAGCGGGGTTTCCGTCAGACGTACGCGCGGGTATAATCTGCCCTGCGCGACCTCATCATAGCGAGATCCTGCGGCATCGCCGCCCCCTCCGCGGAGACACAGCTCGATGACTCACCTGACGCCGATCGACTACCTCCTGATGCTCGTGTACTTCGCAGTCGTCCTCACGGTCGGCTGGATGTTGCGGCGATCGACCAAGACCAGCACCGACTTTTTTCTCTCCGGACGTTCAATTCCCTCGTGGGTCGCCGGACTTGCGTTCATCTCCGCCAACCTGGGCGCCCAGGAAGTGATCGGAATGGGTGCTTCGGGTGCCAAGTATGGAATCGCGACCAGCCACTTCTATTGGATCGGTGCGATTCCGGCCATGGTTTTCGTCGGGCTCTTCATGATGCCCTTCTATTACGGATCGCGCGCACGATCGGTCCCCGAATACCTGAAGCTGCGCTACGACGAGAAAACCCGGACGCTGAACGCGGTTTCGTTCGCGGTGATGACGATCATGTCATCCGGCATCTCGATGTACGCGATGGGCAAGCTCTTCAACCTGCTTCTGGGATGGAGCTTCGACGTGAGCATGCTCGTCGCGGCGGTCATAGTGCTCGCCTACATCTTCCTGGGCGGGCTGACGAGCGCGATCTACAACGAGGTAATCCAGTTCTTTCTCATTGTGTTCGGTTTCGCGCCGCTCGTATTCGTCGGCTTGAGGGCGGCGGGTGGCTGGAGTGGACTGCAGGTGAAGCTCGCCGAGGTATCGGTGCAGCGCGGATTTCAGCCTGGCGCCATGACGCACGCGTGGCGGTTCATGGGAGATGCGTCGCAGAACCCCATCGGAGTGGAGTGGTTCGGCCTCGTGATGGGGCTGGGTTTCGTGCTTTCGTTTGGCTACTGGTGCACCGACTTCCTCGTCGTGCAGCGCGCGATGGCGTCCGATTCGATGGCCGCTGCCAGACGCACGCCGCTCATCGCCGCGCTACCAAAGGTCTTGTTCCCCTTCCTTGTAATCCTTCCCGGCATGATCGCGCTCGGAGTGGACTGGCACGCGCCCGGCGTCGGCACCCACGCGGTGTCCGCGCTTGGCCAGGGAATAATTCCTCCCAAGATAGACGCGCTCACCGGGGGACCGCTTATCGATCAGGCCGGCCATGTGGTGCTGGATTACGATCTCTCGGTGCCGATGATGCTGATCCGCTTCTTTCCGTCGGGAATGCTCGGCCTCGGCCTCACTGCGTTACTCGCGTCGTTCATGTCTGGAATGGCCGGCAATGTCACGGCATTCAACACCGTTTGGACCTACGACATCTACCAGAGCCACATCAGGAAGGGCGCGAGCGATGAGCACTACCTCTGGATGGGTCGCGCCGCGACGGTGTTCGGGATCGCGTTGTCGATAGCTGCTGCGTACGTCGCGGCGTCGTTCAACAACATCATGGATCTTCTACAGCTCGTCTTCGCGTTCGTGAATGCACCCCTGTTCGCGACTTTTGCGCTCGGAATGTTCTGGAAACGAACTACCGGTCACGGGGCGTTCATCGGCCTCATCTCCGGTACCATCGCGGCCGCAATACATCACGGGATCTCGCTGGCAGCGGGCTCCGTACCAGGCGTGAAGGGCGGCTACTTCGGAACGCACATCGTCTATCGCAGCGAGCTGGGTCAGACATTCTGGACCGCGATCGCGGCATGGGTGACGTGCTTCGTCGTGACGATCGTGATAAGTCTTGCGACGAGGCCGCGTGAGGAGCGCGAGCTGGTCGGACTCGTCTACAGCCTGACGCCAAAGCCTGTCGAGGTTCCCCAGGCATGGTACCAGAAGCCGACGGTGCTCGCCGTCATCGTGTTGACGGTGACGCTGGCGCTCAACCTGATATTCTTCTAAGGAGGAGGCCGCATGAGCACCGACGCAAGATTCGACATTCGCCTGCCGATCGGCGCGCTCTTTCTGTTGCTAGGCGCGATCCTGACTGTTTACGGCGTGGCAACGCGATCGGACGTCGCGTTGTACGGACCATCCCAGAACATAGTGATCAATCTCTGGTGGGGCCTCGTGATGGTGGTGTTCGGTGGGCTGATGCTTTACTTCGGCTCGCGCGCCCATCGCCGGCCACTCCATTCCGCCGCGGGAGAAGAAACCGAGATAAGAGAGCATAGGATGGGGTTGGAGAAAGAGCCCTGAATGGTTCGCTCGGCGGAGAGGTCCCATATGCTCTCGCCGGGCTCCTGAATTCTGGCCACCGGGACGAAGTTTCATCCGGATGAGGCGGATTTGGACCGAATGAACGGATCGACCGTAGGTGCGTTATGGCTTCTCGCGCGGGGGCTGTGATTTTTTGTTGTTTGCATTGAGAGCGCCTCTTGGCACTCTTTCGCGTTGAGAGCTTCACGTAGCCGCGCTCAGCCTTCATCCACAGAGAGCTCAGCGTGGCGTTAGAGGCCAGCCCGAGCGGCAGTTCCCAAAAAATCCCGGCCCGCGACGATGTGCTCTCACGCCAAGAGGAGCGATCCGTTTTAATCCGGCTAGATCCGCCTCACCCGGATGAAACTTCGTCTCGGTGGCTAGACGCCAGGAGCCCGGCGCGATGTGGATGCTAGTGCTGCGTCCCGATCTCAACGCCGAGAGTCCCTAACGCGAACTGCACCGCCAGATCGGTGACGTTCCAAAGCTGTACGTCGGTGCTCGCCCCGTAACGGATCGGTCTGAGGACGCCGTCGACGATCTCGTAGCTCCAGAGCTCGTTGTGCTTGAGGCCAGAGGCTTCTACCGCGGCGTTCACGCGGCGCAGAGCGTCGCGCATCTCGGCGACGTACGGCGTCAGCGAGGAATCCGATGGCCTTCCCGACGCATCGGTCGCGCCCTGAATCTGATTCGCGAGGCCCAGCAGGATCAGATTCACTTCCCTGCCCCACACAACTCGAGGCGAGTGATAGGTGTCGCTCCGAAATGCGTTCCACACCCTCGGCGGCGCGTAGGCATCGTTTGCGACGACCGGACCGAGTCCCGTGATAAAAAGACCAACGGGATACGGGCGAACGATAGCGCGCACGTCGCGTGTTACGGCGGCAATTGCCGGCGGCGCGACATCCCGCGCGTCGCGCAAAAGAAGCCACGTTGCGGGATCGGTGTTAACCACCGGAATTGGCATCCCCGCAGAATCGAGAGATAGAGCCAAAAATTCGAGTGGTTGATCGCCGGCGCCGGTCGAAGAAAGGACTTGCTGCCAATAGGCGCGTTCCGCCGCCGGCAGCCATTGCAGCTTGTCCTCAACGCGCGCACGAATCTGCGTGGCGGTAAGACCGACGACGAAATGCGCCGTCGCCCCTCGCCAGTTCGCGAGAGAGCGCCGAGAAAACTCCGGATCGCGCATCAGCTCGCTGAGCGTCCTCGACGGCGGTCCGGATGTCATGCCGGCAAGTGTCTCGCTCGAAAAGCCAATCGTGCGAAGCGACGTCGCGATTTCGCCAATCGCCTGGAGCGCGGCGGGCACCCAGATCGCGTTGATGTCCATGGCAAACCTGCCGTTCGCGTAACCCGCGTTGCTGTCGCGCCAACTAATGGATCTCCAGTGCGTCGAGTCGAGCCGCGGCGATCCGATGAGATTCTCCACGACCGGATGTCGAGCATAAGGACCCGCCAGCGTCGCGACGAGACTCAGCTCCCTGAGCAGCCTGGCAATCCGAGGCTCGCCATCAGACGTGTCCATCAGAAACGCCCGCTTCCGCGAGGACGAAAGCGCTGGATTCGTGAGATAGCGCGCAACGACGACAGGAAGCTGGAATTCGTCGTCCCGCATATGGTAATTCTCTCGGACTTTCTGCAAATCCACGAGCAGCGCGCGAGCGTTTTCGAGGGCCGTGTCGGCCGCCTGGCGGCTGCCGCGACCGAGCAGGCGGAAATAATTCGCAACGTGCGCGTTGTACTCCGCCGAGTTTTCACGGATGGCCTGGCCACCGAGGGCTTCCTCGTGACTGACATCGCCCGCTGGACCGAGTTTTCGCAGCGCGCTCGCAATCACGAACTCCGCCATGGTATCAGTCCACACCGGCTGCATCATGAGGGACGTCATCATCATATCGCGCCCGAAGTACGTCGCATAGTTCGGGAGTCCCGCCATCAACTTCTCTCGGGAACTGAGCAACTCCGTGCCGCGGACATCGCGCTCGAGCTGCCGGTAGCGCGATACCGTCGCGGTAATTGCAGGTGACTGCTTGCCACGCGCCGCGCGATCGGATGCTGTCCGCGCGTCGGTTAGAAACCTCAGGAAGGGCGCGTTGAAGATCTGCTCGCGCGAAAGCGGAGTGAGCGCGGGAGCATCCGTGGTAAGGCGGACGGTAAAGCGTATTGGTCGGTTTCCGACGGCGGTGAGCGAGATGGTCGGTACCGTCACGCGGATCGATGCATCCTTTGGGTCAGCCGCGAGATCGAGCTCGAGATTCGTTTTCCCATCGAGCGACGGCTGAGTGATAGAGACGCCGCGCTGATCGAACACTCCTGTTGTGATGATATCGGGCACCAGCCGTGCGCGCAGCTCCGGAACGAATCCGGCGTTGAGCATCCCGAGCTCACGCTCGCGCTCGGCGGGCTGGAGGCGGTCGACGTTCGATATGAGCTCCTCTTCCTCGCGGATTCGGAATGTCGGCCAGTCGTAGGGGTCGGGCTCGCGACCGGAGTATCCAAGATCCCGCTCGACGCGCATCGATCCGAGGAGAATCCAACCGACGACGATGCGATGTGCGTTTGCGACGAGCTGATACTCTACGGTTCGCCGAGTGCCGGATTGCGATACGACCGCGCCGGTCGACCCCCATTCGAGACGGACGGGGTTTCCAGCTTTCGTCTCGGTGCCTGTGTCATCGCGGACGGTGAAGCCAATGCTCTCGTCCACCGCATCGGCGAGAAGGTTGACGACTCTTCCGCTACGCGCATCGAGATATATCTGGACGACATTGCCTCTTGTATCACGGAAGAACCGCGTCTGATAGCCCTGATAAGCGGCGGGATCGTCGAGGCCAGCCTCGGGGAAGCCTAGAACCGGGGCGACGGTGCGTGTCTGGGCCGGAGCTCTCGCTGATGTGACGGACACGAGCACCGGCAGTACGGCCGCGATGCAGAACGCAGGCGCGCGATTCATTCAGTCGTCGTCATGCAGTTGATCAGACCTCCGCGGTTGTGGAGAGCGTACGGCCACATCGGTCCTCGCGTCAATAGGCGATTCCGCGGTTGTTCCGCGTCAACCTCGGGACTATTCTACGAAGGTATGCTCCCGCCAACGCAATGAGGCTGTCCCTCCGCTTCGTAGTTCCACTGGTGCTCGTCCTTACGGCGCTCGCGTACGCGATGATGCCCCTCGTGGACAGGCTCACGGTCCAGTGGTTCGTGAAGGATCTGAACCTGAGATCCACACTCGTGGCGAACGCCGTCGACGAGCCGCTGTATAGCCTGGTGATTGCGAACGACGTCCCAGGAATCCGACGGTTTTTCGCCCGCATAACCCAGGACGAGAGACTCTTCGCGATGGCATTCTGCAGCTCGCCCGATGCGAAGGCGATCGCGACCCCGAGCCTGCCGAAGGAAATCAAGTGCTCGAACCTCGACCAGTTTTCTCAGCCGACGGGAAAGGTCCTTACCGAAGCGCAGGGACCGCTGCTCGTCTCTACCAAGCCGGTAGCACCGCTGGGCGACACGGTCGGCACCGTCGTAATGGTGCACGATATGAGCTTCGTAGTGCGCCGGTCGAAAGAGACCAAGCAGTACCTCTTTTATTTTTTCGTCGGACTCGCCGTGCTGATCTCTCTCATCACGGTCGCCGTCGCGCAACTCAGCTGGCGCGGCTGGGTGCGCGGACTCCAGGCATTGATGCGCGGCGAAGGCTTGCTGAGACCGAGTGAATCCGACGCCGGAGAGCTGCAGCCGATCGCAGACGATTTGCGCACTTTGATCCGCGACATCGAGACCGAGCACAGGTTGCGGGACGAAGAGCAGCTTGCGTGGACTCCCGACACTCTGCGCGGAATTCTCGATCGTGAGCTCCGCGGACAGCACGTGATCGTCGTATCCAACCGGGAACCCTACATCCACGTCCGACAGAGCGGAAAGATCGTTATAAGAAGACCGGCAAGCGGGCTTGTCACGGCCATTGAGCCGATCATGCGGGCGTGCTCGGGAACGTGGATAGCGCACGGCAGCGGCTCGGCCGATCGCGAAGTCGTGGACCGGCATGACCGCATCGAGGTTCCCGTCGACGACCCCTCCTATCAGCTCCGACGAATCTGGCTCTCCGACGAGGAGGAACAGGGCTACTACTACGGGTTCTCGAATGAGGGGCTTTGGCCGCTCTGCCACATCGCGCACGTGCGACCGATTTTTCGCACCTCCGACTGGATCCAGTACGAGCAAGTGAACCAGAAATTCGCGGACGCGGTGATAGAGGAATCGAAGTCGTCCGATCCGATTGTGCTGGTTCAGGACTACCACTTGGCCCTGGTGCCCAGGATGGTGCGCGAAAAACTGCCGGGCGCGACGATCATCGCTTTCTGGCACATCCCCTGGCCCAATCCGGAAGCGTTTGCCATCTGTCCGTGGCGGCACGAGCTCCTCGACGGTCTCCTCGGCAGCAGCATCCTCGGTTTTCACACGCAGTTTCACTGCAACAATTTTGTCGACACCGTGGACAGACAGCTCGAAGCACGCGTCGATCGCGAGACCTTCAGCGTCATCTACAAGGGTCAGACGACGGCCATCAAGCGTTACCCGATCTCCGTCGAGTGGCCGCCGCCCCGCGCGCTCGTCTCCGAATCGATCGAGACATCGCGCGCCCGCGTTCGCGACCGACACGGCCTTCCGCCCGATCATCACCTCGGCCTGGGCGTCGACAGACTTGATTATACGAAAGGTCTCGAGGAGCGCTTTCACGCGGTCGAGCGGCTGATGGAGCTCCATCCGCACTGGCTCGGGAAATTCAGCTTCGTCCAGATCGCCGCTCCCACGCGAGCGAGCATCGAGCAGTACCACAACTACGAGCAGCGCGTGCGCGCAATGGCGGAGCGCATCAACTCGCGCTTCTCGACCGCGAGCGAATTTCCCGCGATCATTCTCGAGGGCAGTCACCACGAGCCGGAGCAAGTGTGGGAGTATTACCGAGGCACCGACGTGTGTTTCGTGAGCAGCTTACACGACGGAATGAATCTCGTGGCGAAGGAATTCGTCGCGGCGCGTGAGGACGAGCGCGGCGTGCTGATACTGAGCCAATTCACGGGCGCCGCGCGCGAGCTGCCGGAGGCGCTCATCGTGAATCCGTATGATGCGGACCAGTGCGCGGCGGCGCTCAACGTCGCCCTGACGATGCCGCTTCGCACTCAACGAACGCGGATGCGGTTGATGCGCGGACTCATCAAGGAATTCAACGTCTACAGATGGGCGGGCCGAATGCTGCTGGACGCGGCGAGGATGAGGCGTCGCCGGAAGATCCTCGGGCGCCCGCTCGGACTGAGCAGGCTCACGCGGATTACGGACAGCGAGTCGGAGACCTCCGCGGAGCCATTCCCCCGACCTTTCCAGTGAAGGCTTCCACCCAGCGCGGGGGCCACGTTGCCAGCGGGCCGACCCGGATTCCCGCTCCTTCAAGCTCCTGGGCGTACTTCTTCGACATCGACGGCACACTCGTGGACATCGCGCCGTCGCCGTCAGAGATCGTCCTCGAGAGGGCGCTCCAGGCCTGCGTTCGCGAGCTATACGACGCAACTGGTGGCGCGCTCGCGCTGATCAGCGGCAGATCCATCTCGGACGTCGATTCCATTTTCGGCGACGCCCACCTTCCAGTTGCCGGACAGCACGGCCTTGAGCGAAGGAGCTCGGCGGGAAAGATTACCCGCCACGACATGGCGTCGGAAAAGCTTGACTTCGCGCGCGCGCGCATCGCCGAGGCGATTGCGACGCATCCGGAGCTCCTTCTGGAGGACAAGGGATTGACGCTCGCACTTCATTACCGGTCCGCACCTTCGCTCGCGTCGTTCGCGCATCGCACCATGCGCGGCATTCTTGCGGCAATGGGAGCTGATTTCGCCCTGCAATCGGGCAAGCGCGTCGTTGAGCTCAAGCCGAGTGGAAAGGACAAGGGAGATGCGGTGCGAGACTTCATGCGTGAAGAGCCTTTCAGGGGGCGAACTCCCGTTTTCGTCGGCGACGACGTGACCGACGAGCATGGCTTCGTCGTCGTGAACTCAATGGGCGGACATTCGATCAAGGTAGGCGGCGGCACTTCCGCGGCGCGCTGGCGTCTCGCCGATGTGCGCGCGGTACAGTCGTGGCTGGAGCGACGGGACACTGAATGAGTCCACGGAAAACTGAATCGCTCGATCTCGCCCTGATTGGAAATGGAACGATCGCGGCGCTCGTCGATGCTGCCGCCGAAATCAAATGGGCGTGCTTCCCGCGGCTCGATGGCGATCCGGCATTTTGTTCTTTGCTGCGCGGCGGCAAGTCTCGTGAAGACGAAGTCGGTCTTTTCAGCATCGAGCTCTGCGGTTCGGTGCGGACCGAGCAGGAATACATGACGAACACGCCGATACTCGTCACGCGATCGTACGACGCTGACGGTGCGTCAATCGAGATCACCGATTTTGCGCCGCGGTTCCGGCAATTTGGCAGGCTGTTCTGCCCGATGATGATCGCGCGGCAGGTGCGGCGACTTTCGGGTAGTCCGCGCATCCAGGTCAAGCTGCGTCCAGCTCGCGACTACGGGTGTGAGCGCCCGCGAACGACGATTGGCAGCAACCACATCAGGTACTACGGTGGCGAGGTCGTTCTAAGGTTGACGACCGATGCACCGACGACGTCTGTCCTCGACGAAAATCCGTTCTTTCTCGAGGACAGCATCACGCTTCTGCTGGGGCCCGACGAGACAGTGAGCGGCGCCCCCAACGAAATAGCGCGCAATTTCATCGACGAGACGGCGTGGCACTGGCGCGACTGGGTGCGCATGCTCGCGATTCCGTTCGAGTGGCAGGACCAGGTGATTCGCGCGGCGATCACGCTGCAGCTCAACGTATTCGAGGACACCGGCGCGATCGTCGCCGCAGTGACGACGTCCATACCCGAAGCGCCGAATACCGCGCGAACATGGGATTACCGCTACTGCTGGATCCGCGATGCCTACTTCGTCGTGAACGCGCTCAACCGCCTCGGCGCGACGCGCACGATGGAGCGCTACCTCGCCTTCATCCTCAACATCGTGGCAGCGGCCGAGGACGGTGTCTTGCGGCCGCTGTACGGAATCAACGGGCGGTCGGTAGTGGACGAGCACCAGGCGCAGTGTCTGACCGGGTACCGCGGCATGGGACCCGTACGCGTCGGGAATCAGGCGCAGCGCCAGATTCAGCACGACGTGTATGGATCCGCGATACTCGCGGCGCCGCACGTGTTCTTCGATCGGCGGCTGGTGCGACGCGGAGACGAAACACTCTTTCCGAGACTCGAGGCGTTGGGCGAGCACGCGGCAAAACTGTTCGACCAGCCAGACGCTGGAATCTGGGAGCTTCGGGGCAAGCTGCGCATCCACACTTTCTCGAGCGTGATGTGCTGGGCGGGCTGCGATCGACTGGCTAGAATTGCCCAGCACCTGGGACTCGCAGATCGCGCGAGTTACTGGAGGGCACACGCCGACCGGATGCATGCGGTCATCTCGAAGAGGTCGTGGAACGAGAAGCTGCGCTCGTTTGTCGGGACGATGGATGGCGATACGCTGGATGCCAGTCTGCTGCGGCTACAGGAAGTGGGATTTCTCGCCGCCGACGATCCGCGCTTCGCGCAAACGGTAGACGCGATCGAGCGCGATCTCAAGCGCGGCGATTTCATCTACAGGTATACGGAGCAAGATGATTTCGGGACACCGGAGAACGCGTTCCTCGTGTGCACGTTCTGGTACATCAACGCACTCGCGGCGCTGGGACGCCGGGACGAGGCGCGGCGGTTGTTCGAAAATGTTCTTTCTCACTGCAACCCGCACGGGCTACTCTCGGAAGACATCGACCCGCAGACGGGCGAGTTGTGGGGAAATTTCGTGCAGACGTACAGTATGGTGGGGATCATCGATTCAGCGATTCGGTTGTCGGCGGAGTGGGATCAGGCGTATTAGCGGGAAGCGGGAGGCGGGAAGCGGGAAGCGGGAAGCGGGAAGCGGGAAGCGGGAAGCGGGAAGTGTGAGGCGGGAGGCGGAAGGCGTTAGCCGGTCGCGCGTAGTGTTCAGTTGCTCTTCCCAAACCTGAAGAGAACTCCAAGTCGACAATGCCGATCGAGACGACC
Organism: Gemmatimonadaceae bacterium; assembly: GCA_050733495.1. Lineage (GTDB taxonomy): Bacteria > Gemmatimonadota > Gemmatimonadetes > Gemmatimonadales > Gemmatimonadaceae > UBA4720. The sequence goes on from JBOHTC010000099.1 coordinate 10,531, forward strand.
CTTGTAATCCTGTTCTCCGTCGCGACAGCCGCGGCGATCGCGGCCCGATGGGTGAAGATCCCTTACACGGCCGTCCTCGTCATCGCCGGAATAATCCTCGGCGCGCTGCACCTGGTCGACCCTCCGCGGCTCACCCACGACCTGTTGTTCGGCATCATCCTGCCCGGACTACTCTTCGAGGCCGCGTTCAACATCGACGTCGGAGTCTTCCTCAAGAACAAAATGGCGATCACTTCCCTCGCCATCCCCGGGGTGGTTGTGGCGATAGTGCTCGCTGGCGCCGGCACCGCTTGGGCAATTGCTCCGCTGTCGACGCACCCCGACCTCACCCTCAAGCAGGGCCTGGTTTTCGGCGCGCTCGTCGCGGCAACTGATCCGATCGCAGTCGTGGCGATTTTCCGGGAGCTGCACGTCCCCGTCCGCCTCGCGACGCTCGTCGAGGGCGAGAGTCTGCTGAATGACGGGACCTCGATCGTGCTGTTCTCGCTTCTTCTGGCGGCGGTGACTGGACAAACCACTGGAATGGGCCAGCTCGCTCTCCAATTCATCCTGATCGTCGGCGGAGGCGGTTTTCTCGGATTCGCCGCCGGGACAGTAGCGTCTCGCCTGATCGCGAGGATCGATGATGCCGTAATCGAGATCACGATCACGGTGATCACGGCTTACGGAACGTTTGCGTTGGCCGAGCAAGCGGGAGTTTCGGGAGTAATCGCGACCGTAGTGGCAGGGATGTATTGCGGCAAATACGCGTGGGAGGAGGAGATGTCCCGCAAGACCCGCGCATCACTCTCGGCGTTCTGGGATTACATCGCGTTTGCGCTCAATTCCATTGTCTTCCTGCTGATCGGGTTCGAGGTGTCGACGTCGGCTGTGCTCGGTGAGTGGGCGGAGATTCTGGTCGCGTTCGTGGTAGTTGTCGCCGCGCGGGCGGCGGTCGTTTTCGGAGTAGGAGCTTTGCTTGCTCGCACCAGCGAGCGACTGCCAAAGAGCTGGCTCTCGGTGATGACATGGGGCGGCTTACGAGGCGCGCTTTCGATGGTTCTGGCGCTGTCTCTGCCATACGGCTTTCCTAACCGCGATCTGCTCATCACTCTCACTTTCGGCGTAGTTGTCCTGTCGATCCTCGTTGAGGGGCTGACGATGCAGCGGCTGCTACGGGCTGTCGGCCTTGCGCGGCACGGAACCTAGCTCACCCGCGAACTTGCTTGACAGCCCCTCTGGAACCGTCACAGATTGGCGGCACAACGAAGCGAGGCATTAGGGCAGTGAGGCCACCCGAGACGCACGCTTGATTCCCGCACTCGAGCGATTCGTCACCAATCCGATGGTGCGTCCCTCGCAAATCGCTTTCACGCGAGCAACGGGCGCGTACAATCCTGGAGCCGCGATCGATCGTGCGAGCGGACGAATCGTTCTGCTCATTCGCGTATTCGAGGAGGAGACACAGCGCTCCTGCATCGCCCTCGCCACTTCCTCCGACGGACAGCGCGTCGACGAGATCCTGGACCGGCCCGCAATTTCGCGCGAAACGCCCTACGAAGAATGGGGAGTCGAAGACCCGCGAATCACTTATCTCAAAGACCAGGACATCTACGCGATCACGTATACGGGACTGTCTGAGAAAGGCCCTCGTGTCTGCCTGATCACAACCGACGACCTGCTCAAGCCCGAACGATACCAGCGTCAGGGGCCACGCATCCTTGGCGACAGCAAGAGCTGCGTGATCCTTCCGCAAAAAGTCGGCGGCTCTTACGTGATACTCCATCGTCCGACAACGCGCATCGAGCTCATAAAGGTCACAGCCCTGGAAGATTTATGGCCGGCGGAAGGCACACAGCTCGTCGGACCGCAGCCCAACACCTGGCGGACCTCGCGGGTCGGCGCCGGCGCGCCGCCCATCGCTACCGACATCGGATGGCTTTTCCCTATCTACGGCACGACCGGAGTCGAAGAGGGCAACGTCCATTCGATGGGATGGTGCGTTCTCGCGACTGATAACCCTGAAAAAGTTCTCTATGTCTCGGACGCTCCGGCGCTGACACCAACCGCGCCGTATGAGATTCAACAGAATCCCGTTCCGCAGGTCGACATGGCCAATTTCAAGACCGGCGTCCGCGTCGTATTCCCAGGGGGCCTGATCGAGAGAGGGGAAGACCTAATCCTCTACTATGGTGCGGCGAAGGTGTCCGTCGCGGGCGCTCGAGTGAACAAGAAAGCGCTCGTCGAATCGCTGGGGATGGAGATGAGGTTCAACAGGAGCGCGACACCGGTCTAACGGCACCCCTGCCGCAGTGGAACGCGTGTGACGCCGCGGAGACGCTGAGCGATACCATAGTGATTGCTGCTCTCCTGCAGAAGTCGGTGTCGCGTCAAGTTGCTCACATGATCGAGAAGCTGTGCGGTGTGACAAAGATGTGACTTCACAAAGTTGACATCGTCCTGGTGTATTCATAGGTTGAATTCAACGAACGTCGCGAGCGCAACGCAACATTCGCGACACTTTTGCAAAGACTTTCAAAAGAAATGACCTCATTCGTCCACCGCTCCTTCAACGCAATTCCCGGCAACCGCCTCAACGGTGGGTGCTCGATGCGCGGAGCGCGGCGGCGAAGAGGTTAGTGTATTTGTCAACCGAAAACCTCGCCCCCGCACTCCCACTGGATGCGGGGGCGATTTCGTTATGGGAACTGGTGACAGTGCGAACGACGGACGTCGTTGGCGCTCAGCCACGAATGGAGGACCAATGAGGAAGCATTACCTGCTGGTGAGTGACTTCGATCAGACTCTGAGCTTCAATGATTCTGGTCTCGTACTGAGCGAGATGCTCGGCATCACCGGCTTTCAGGAGAAGGTGGCGAATCTCGCGCGCCTCAATCTCGTGCAGGAGGGCGCGGAGCTCACGTACCTGCTGCGGCACGATCCCGAATTCCGCCGCGTGCGTCGCAGCGATCTCATCGAGGTCGGCCAGCAGATCAGACTCAAGCGCAACATCTCGCTGCTCGCCGAATTCCTGAAGGAAGGCATCGACGGATTCCGCTTCGATTTCTACGTCGTCTCCGCCGCTCCCTGGCTCGTAGTGCACTCGGCGCTCGATGGCATCGTGCCGCCCGACCATATCATCGGAGCGCATTTTGGTTTCAGCGCGGAAACCGGCGAGATCGAGACGATCGAGCAGGTTCCGGCGGGTTATGGCAAAGTCGCGGCGGTGGATTACCTCCGATTTCGGCTTGGATTGCCAAGCGATCGCGTGGTCTACGTGGGCGATGGGAGCTCCGACATCCACGTGATGCTACATGTCAATCGTGGCGACGGACTGACGATCGCGGCCTCCGAGGCGCGTCACATCTCGCAGATCGCGAAACGAACCGTCATCAGCGACGATGCGCTCAGCGTGCTCATTCCGATACTCGAAGAGATCTGCGCCTACGACCCGAGCCAGATCCGCCTGGTGTTCGAGGAGCAGGGTCTGCTGATCCAGGAGTGGGATCGAGTGAGGACCGACTGGCTCACGATTCGCGACGGATCCGGAGTGGCGGTCGAGCCGGCGGCGTAACAGAATAGGAACGCAGGACCTTCCCAAATCCATCCACCGATGATCCACTACCTCGGCTACTTTGCCGGCGCGCTGACGGTTTTCTCGTTTCTCCCGCAGGTTATTCGCACGTGGAATAGCCGTCAGACGCGCGATCTCTCGCTCGGGATGTTCGCGCTCCTGATTACGGCGAGCTCACTGTGGATCATCTACGGCGTGGTGATCCACGATTGGCCCGTAATCTTGACGAACGTCGGCATGGTAACTCTCAATGGCGCTATCGCCACCGCGAAGCTGCGCTACGGGTGAGACGCAGCGCCCGGCTTTGCGGATCGCGCGCGACGGACCCCGACGCTGGGCTCGCCGGACCGCGGGCGAAGCACCTCGATCTTATCATTGTTGCGCGCTACGACTATAAGCTGAGTGCCATTCGGGCCGCGCAGTGATTTCAGATCCCGCACTTCTCCGTCGATGACGACTCCGCTGCGCGTCATGTCTACTGCCGAGAAGCGGCCGTCGCCAGTGCCGCGCAGCAGCAGGCCGTCGCTCGCGTCGTATCTGCCGAGCGCGGGCATCACGCCGTAAAGATTCCCGCCGACCAGCAGATCGGTGTGCCCGTCGCCGTCGAAATCTCCCGCAAGCATAGCGTAAATCGGAGCGAACTGCGCTTCGATCGGTAGCTGCCTGATCGTGAAGGTCGCGTCGCCGTTGTTGAGCGCAACAGCGCTTCCGAAGCTGTACGCTTCCCGCACCTGGGATTTCTTCAGGTCCGAAGCCGGGAATATGTCCTCGATTCGACTCGCTCCAAAATCCTTGTATGTCGGATACCTGCTCTTGAGTGACGGGATCTTCTTTACGAGCTCGTCGCGGCCCGCAATTGGATAACTCACTCCGTTTCTGTAGGAAGTGAGTACCTGCTCGACGTTGCCATTACCGCTGTGTGAGAAATCGTTGACATACAGGCGAACCGGCTCCTTTGGCGATGCCTGCAGATACGAATTGAGACCGAGATTGCCGAGGACGAGGTCTTGGCGCCCGTTGCCGCGAAGATCGACGGCCTGGACCGTGTTCCACCAGCCGTTGGTTCCCGATAAGCCAGCCTCCTTCGTACGATCGACGAGCTTCCCGTTTTCCTGATGAAAAACGCGTATGGGCATCCACTCCCCCACGACGACTAAATCCAGCTTGCCGTCGTGATCGTAGTCGATCCAGGCGGCGGACGTGACCATGCCTGCTGTCGAAAGCTCCGGCGCTTTCTCCAGCGTTACATCGGTGAAGTGCCCGCTGCCGTCATTCTCGAGGAGATGGCTCGTCGGAATCAGACCATACGCGCGCGACACCACTCTGCTGCCGATGAAGACGTCGGGATGGCCGTCGCCGTTGAAATCGCCCACCGCGGCACACGATCCGTTCTCGAAGATGTCTGGCAGCGCATCTCGCGCGCGCTGAAAGTTTCCCTTGCCGTCGTTCACGTAGAGGCGCGGACGTAGCGCGTCAGCGTTGCCCCAGAACTCGTTGCCGCCGCTCACCACCAACAGATCGGGATGGCCGTCGCCGTTGGCATCGAAGAAGACTGCGCCCACATCCTCCGACACGCTGTCGGCGGCAATCGACGGTTGGTTGCTCGCGCGGAAAGTGCCGTTGGGTTGCTGTATGAACAGCCGGCCGGGCTGCCACTTCGCGCCGCCTATGTAGAAATCGTCGAGGCCATCGCCGTCGACGTCGCCAACGGCGAGCTTTGGGCCTTCGGTCGACAACACGTGCGGGATGAGCGGCTCTCGATTGTAATCGAGGAACGCATCTTCCTCGTGCTTGAAATCGACTCCTACCTGCTTCGTCACGTCCGCAAAGAGCGCGGTCGCCGCAGGTGGAGGGACATAGCTGGCCGTCGCGGCTGCCTGCGAAAGCGTCAGGATGCGGTTCGCGGCAACGTTCGTGAGCACCTGATATTTCCGGTTCGGCCAGACGACCGTCAGCGAATCCACGACCGTCGATTTGCCGAGCCCGAAATGAAGTCGCGGATCGACGGATGACTCGAAGCCTCGCGTCGGTTGCGCTTCCAGCATCTGTGTCGTGCCGTGGTTCCTGATGGTCACTCTCGCGCCGATGCCCTGCGAGTTTCGCCCCGAGCCGCGCAATACGACCGTCAGATACGCGTTGCCGTTCATCTCGCGAGACCGGTTTCTGTAGATCGAGGCCGGCGCGTCGATGTTGTTCACCACGAGATCGAGATTGCCGCTGTTGTTCAGATCGACGTACGCAGCGCCATTCGAGAATCCGGGCTGCGCCAATCCCCACTGCTGCGCGACACTTGTAAATGAGAGATTGCCGTTGTTACGAAACGCGTAGTTCGGCAGCGGTGTTCGCGGCATCTTGTCCAGGAGCTTGAGATTCGCTTCCGTGATCGAATCGCCGAGCGATGCTTGCACGGCCTCGTTGCCGACATAGGTGACGTAGTCCATGTCGTTTGGCCGTCGATAGACGCCGTTGGTGATGAAGAGATCCTTGTGTCCGTCGTTATCGAGATCGGCGAAGAGCGGCGACCAGCTCCAATCTGTGGCCGAGACGCCGGCGAGATAACCGATCTCGCTGAATTTTCCGTCGCCGCGATTGAGCTGGAGTGCGTTCCGTGCGTACTGCGGGTGGTATCCCGCCTGCAGCGTCATGTTGAAGAGGTTGTAGGTCTCCGTTGTCGAGGTGGTCTTGAGCGTAGTCTCGTCTTCGGGAAGCATGTCGAGCGACATGATGTCGGGACGTCCGTCGTCATTGAAATCAGCTGCGTCGACGCCCATCGAGAATCTGCTGGTGTGGGCCATCGCCTTCGCGACCGACTCCGTGAAAGTGCCGTTGCAGTTGTTGATGTAGAGGTAGTCGTCGCCCTGGAAATCGTTCGTGATGTACAAGTCGGGGCAGCCGTCGCCGTTCAAGTCGCTGGCGACGACGCCGAGGCCGTAGCCATCGATCCCATCGTGGAGGCCAGCCGCTTCGGTAACATCGGTGAAGCGATTGCCGTCGTTCCGAAAGAGGCGATCACTCGTGCGCCTGGTAGCGGCGGTCGGTCCGAGCTGCGGACGCGCTGTGCGCTCGGCATGCGTCGAGTGATCGAGCAGGTACATGTCGAGGTCGCCGTCGCCGTCGTAGTCGAAGAACAGCGCCTGGGTGGAGTAGCCGGTGTGCTCGAGGCCGAACTCCCTGGTGCGATCGGTGAAGGTACCGTCACCGTTATTGATGTAAAGCACATTCCGTCCGTGCATCGAACGGTAGTCGACGCCTGACACGTAGATGTCGATCTTTCCGTCGCCGTTGACGTCGGCCATCGTCACGCCCGTCTTCCATCCAACAGAATCGGCGACGCCCGCCTTCGCGGTGATGTCCTCGAATTTGTAGTTCCCCAGATTCCGGTAGAGTCTGTTGGCGCCGAGGCTCGAGGTGAAGTACAGATCGGGGAGGCCGTCGCCGTCGACGTCCGCGACGGCGACGCCGGCGCCGTTGTAGTAGTAGAGGTAGTTGAGGATGTTGAAGTCCGGCTTCTCGGGCAGGTTGTTGGCGAAGGTCACGCCTGTCGCCTCTGGCGTTAGCAGCTCGAATAAGGCGGGGGCCGGTGGCGTTCGGTCGCATGCGGTGAGAGCGAGCGCGGCGATTACCGCTGCACGGCCAACCGGTCCGATAGCGTTCAGCCGGACGCGATCAGCTGGCAGCGTGTACTGTTCAGTTGACTTTAGAGTCCTCAGTCGCGGTAACCCTACCTCGCCGGCGTAAACCGTATCGCCTGCCCGCCCCCCGGAGCCAGCACCACGCTCAGATTCGTTCTCGAATCGACCGTTCGCTTCGAGATGCTCACCGGCAACGGGTTCGTCGACCAATTCGCACCCGGGCCATCGGCGTATATCTCCGCGACATATTTCCGCCCCGGCGAGAGAAAATTCAAAGGAACGTTGAAGGTCCGTCCTTCTTCGTCGGTGATAGCGCCCAGGAACCAGTCGTCGCTGTGCTTCGCCTTGCGGGCGACGATGACGTAATCCCCGATCCGGCCGTCGAGTGTCTTGCTCGTCTCCCAATCGACCGCGACGTCGCGAATGAACTGGAACGCGGGCTGGCCGACGTAGTTCTCTGGGAGATCGGCGGCCATCTGGAGAGGCGAGTAAATCACGACGTACAACGCGAGCTGCTTGGCGAGCGTCGTTCGCGGGTGCGGCTCCTCGGGACGGCGCGGGCGTCCCGTCCCTCGGTTAATCAACAGGTCGAAGATTCCAGGCGTGAAATCCATCGGACCCTCGAGCAATCTCGTGAAGTAGAGGTTCGTCTCATGCTCCGGAGGGTTGCCGCCTTCGCCGCCCCACGCATTGTACTCCTGTCCGCGCGCGCCTTCCCTGCTCATCATGTTCGGATAGGTGCGCCGCTCGCCGGTGTCGTGAATCGGCTCATGGATATCCATCATGATGTGATATTTCGCCGCGGTCTCGACCGACTTCCGATAGTGGCGAACCATGAATTGAGACCAGTGCGAGTTCCCTTCCGGGGTCGTATCGGTGACGTAGCCGGATTTGATCGCGTCGAGTCCGAGGGAATGGTAGAGGGCGTACGCTGCGTCCATCTGCCTTTCGTAATTGACGATTCCACCCGACGTCTCGTTGTGCACTATGATCTTCACGCCCTTCGACTCGGCGTACTTCGCCAGACCCGGCAGATCGTAATCGGGGTACGCCTGAGTAAATGAGAATGCATTCGCGTTCTTGATCCAGTCGCCGTCCCAACCCGTATTCCAGCCCTCGACGAGCACTCCACCAAATCCATTTGCGGCCGCGAAGTCGATGTAGCGCTTCGTGTTCGCCGTGGTCGCTCCGTGCTTCGGTCCGGAGCTCCAGGTCATCGTGTTGATGTGCATGCCCCACCAGATGCCGACGTACTTCATCGGCTTCACCCAGCTCACATCGCCGAGGACGTTGGGTGGATTGAGATTGAGTCCAAGGACGGATGGCGAGAGGTCGGCCGCTTTGTCCGCGAGCTGAATCGTCCGCCACGGCGTGACGAACGGAGTATGGCCTCGAACCTTGTCGCCATTCTGCCACGGCGCTAGCGCGACACGCAGCAGCCGACTGTCCATGCGCGGACCCGCCAGATTCATTCGCGCGTAGTCGACGAGGTTCGCCTCGTGGATGACCATGAAAGTCTTCCCGTCGCGCGTGGCCATCGTGAGCGGAGTCTGGATGCTGTCGATCACGCTCACCGGTGACGACGAATACAACATCTCCGAGCGATCGAGCCGCGGCCGGTTGGAGGGAATCCACCAGGACTTGGCGTCGTCCGCGAGATTGAATTGCGTAAGCTCCTCCGATATCACGAACTCACCAAGTCCGGGCTGAGCCGGAACCTCATAGCGGAATCCAATCCCGTCATCGAAGGCACGCACCACAAAATCAAAGTGCCGTCCGGGCGGCTTCGTCTCGGCCACCCCGACGCGGAGCTCGTTGTGATGATCGCGCACGTGTTCGACCTCGCCCCACGGCTGCGTCCAGGTCTCGTCGTGAGAGGAACGGCTCGACCCCGTAATGCGAAGTCCGTCACGGAGAGTGGGGGCTCCCTTGAACTCGAAGCCGAGCATAGAGGGGAGGAGCAGCTTGCGGTCGTCTCGCGTCAGCATGTAAAAGAGCTGACCGTCCTGCACCGTCACGCCCACTTTGTTGCGTCCGTCGGGCGACGCGACGACGAGTGTGTCCTGTGCCCGCGCCGTCGCGAGAGGCAGCGCTGAAATCAGAGACAGCGAAGCAAGCGCGGAGCCAAAGCGACGGATCACGTGATGTATGTCTAGTCCCATCTTTCTCTCTCCATTTGGCGTCATAATGACTCGCTTAAATCAGCCAGCGGCTAATCCTTCCGCTGCTCGAGTGTATCGCGAGTATGTGTGTACAAGTCGTAGCGGGCACAGCTAATGCGCATTGGCCTAGCGGTTCTTTACAGGCCATTGCGCCTACAGGAAAATGGCAATCCTTCAACAGCACGTTTCCATCTTCTGCGGTCTCCTTGCCGGAGTCACCACTGGTTGTGCGTCAGGCAACGGAGGACCGCAACTAGATGATGTGGCGCCCGTAAGCTCGAGCGTCAGCTCAATCGTAACCTCCAAGGACCTGGACCGCAGCCCCGATGAGTCGATTGAAATGGCCCTTCAGGCACACGTCCCGGGTGTCACCATCGGTCGGTCCGCAAACGGTGGCCTTTCGGTACAGATTCGCGGAATCAGCACCCTCATGGGCGGCACCGAGCCTCTGTACGTCATCGATGGGACTCCGATCCAGCCCGGTCCCAACGGTGCTCTGGACGGGATCAATCCGCACGATATCGCTTCGATAGAAGTGCTCAAGGATCCCGTGAGTCTCTCGTTCTACGGTGTTCGCGCCGGGAACGGCGTCATCATCATAAAGACCAAGCACTCGCATTAGTTCGGTGCCTTCGCTCTGGATGCTGCCGCGACAGAGCGGAACAAAAGCGGGCGATCGTTGTTGCGCGCGACCAGGTATCTGTCGCCGCTGGCGGTGCGTACGCGCTCGATATCGCGCACCTGCCCAGTAACCAAGAAGCCGCTGTCGATAGCGCGTACGGGCGAGAAGTGTCCTTTTCCATCGCCGCGAAGAAAGAGTCCGTAGCTGGCGTCCATTTTCCCGAGCTCGGGCTTTAGGCCGTCGAAATTCCCGGCGAGTAGAAGGTCGGACTTCCCGTCGCCGTCAAAGTCGTGCGCGAGAATTCCATAGACCGGTGCGAGCTGCGCCTCAGGAGGGAGCGGGATCATCGTAAACGACCCGTCTCCGTTGTTTCGGAAAAGCGTCGTCGCAAAAGTATAGGCCTTCCTGATGACCGCATCGCTCAACTCCTTTTGCGGGAATACCTCCGGCACGGTCTGCCTCGCGTAAGAGGCAAATGTCGGGTAGCGCTCTTTCAGGAAGCCGAGCGAGCGAATCAGGTCGTCGCGCAGCGCTAGCGGATACTCCTTGCCGCCGTCGTAGTAGGAGACGATCTGCTGGAGGAATCCGGTCTGCGCGAAATCCTTCACGTACATCGAGACCGGTTCGCTCGCCGTGGCGTGGATTCTCGAGTTGACGCCGAAATTACCAGCGATGAAATCCACTCTGCCGTCTCCCGTGAAATCGCCGGCGATGATGCGATTCCACCACCCGTTGCTCTTCTCGAGACCGGTAACGGTCATGCGCGCGAGCTTGCCGTGGCCTACGTTCCTGAAGATGGTGATGGGCATCCAGTCGCCGACGAGAACGAGATCGAGCCGGCCGTCCCCGTCGACGTCTTTCCATAACGCGTCGGTGACCATGCCCACTCGCGACAGGCCGGGCGCCGCTCCATCGGCGACGTCAGTGAAGTGTCCTTTGCCGTCGTTGTGGAGCAGCACGCTCTGGGGGTCGAGCCCGTAACGGCCTGGTATCGAGCGACCACCGACGAAGATGTCAACGTGCCCATCGGCATCGTAGTCAGCGGCGGCAGCCCGCGAGCCGCTGATATCCAGCGGCTGTAGCGCACCAGCCGCTTTTCGGAAGTTGCCCTTCCCATCGTTGAGATAGAGCCTGTCCTGGAGCGGCGAGGCGATCTCCGAGAATTCGGTGCCGCCCGTCACGACGTAAAGATCGGGATGGCCGTCCCCATTCGCATCGAAGAAAACGCCACTGACATCCTCCGATAGGCTGTCCTGCGCGAAAAGCTGTTCGTTGCTCTTCACTAAACCACCATCGCTCCGCTGTATCAGGAGCGCGCTGGGCTCACCCTTGGGGCCCGGGATGAAAACGTCGTCGAGGCCGTCGCCGTTCACATCCGCGGCGGCGACCCCCGGTCCTTCCATGGAGAGCATCTTCGGCATCAGCGGATCGCGATTGAAGTCGACGTAGTCGTTCTCGTGGTGCACGAAGCCGATCGCCGTGCTGCTCGTCACGTCGGTGAATAACGAAGTCGTCGTCTTGTGCGGGATCGTGGCTGCCGGCGAGGAGCCAGCCTGCTTGATGTGCAGCCGCTGGTTGGTCGCGACTTTCGTCAGCACCGACTGGCGTCCGTCGGGCCAGTCGACCGTCAACTTGTCCAGCGTGTCGATCGTTCCCACGCCAAAGGTCAGCACGTAGTCCACGCTCGACTGAAATCCGCGGGAGGGCGACACTTCCTGGTAAAGCGTTCTCGTCCCGCTCTCGAGCGTCACCTTGGCGCCGACCGCGAAGCGGTTGTGCCCTTCACCGTCGAGCGCCACCTGGAGATACCGGTTTTTCGTGAGAGTCCGAGCGTCGTTCCGGTAGATCGACGCGGTGTCGTTCTCGTTGTTGACGATGAGATCGAGCGCGCCGTCGCCGTCCAGATCGGCGTACGACGCGCCGTTCGAGAAGCTCGGGGTGTCGAGTCCCCAGGGCCCGCTCTCGTTGGTGAAAGTGAGATCGCCGTTGTTGTGGAAGGCGTAGTTCGGGAGCTTCGTCGAGCTCATCGCATCGGTGAGCGCCTTGAAATCGACCTTTCCGCTTTTCGTCGCCATGTCCATGGTGCGGGCATTACCAAGAAAAGCGATGTAGTCCTGCGACGTCACATCCTTCGCGAGGCCGTTGGTGACGAAGATGTCCTTGTTGCCATCGAGATCGAGGTCGGCGATCAGTGCACTCCAGCTCCAGTCCGACCGCGCGACTCCTGCCATTTGCCCGACGTCGCTGAACGTCCCATTGCCATTGTTCACCTGCAGCATGTTCCGCATGAACTGGTAGTGGAATCCGTTCTGCACTTTCGCCTGGTAGACTTCCCAGCTCTCGAACGCGGACGTCGTCCTCAGACGATATTCGTCTTCGGGTAGCATGTCCGTCGTATAAATGTCGGGCAGTCCATCATTGTTCACGTCCGCGATGTCCAGACCCATCGAGAAGTAGCTGCTATACGGCATCGCCTTCGGGAGCTGCTCGCTGAACGTCCCGTCGCGATTGTTGATGTACAGATAGTCGCGCTCGAAGAAATCGTTCGAGACGTAGATGTCGGGCCAGCCGTCGCGATTGAGATCGCTGACACCAACTCCTAATCCGAAGGCGATCTCGCCGCCGAAGATGCCGGCCTTGGCGCTCACATCCGTGAAGTGGCCGTTTCCATCGTTGTGAAAGAGCTTGTCTCCGCCCAGTGAGTCGCGAACGTTGCGAGTGTTCTTCAGTCCAAAGCTGGACACAGCGCGCGACGAGTTGTTGAGCAGGTACATGTCCAGGTAGCCATCGCGGTCGTAGTCGAAGAACGCTGCCTGGGTCGAGAATCCCTCGTCGGCGAGACCGTACTGCGCCGCCTCCTGCCTGAACGTCGGGATTCCGCTCGCATCGACGCCCTGATTGATGTACAGCTCGTTCGCTCTCTTCCGGCCGGCAATATTGCCTGCGTAGCAAACGTAGATGTCCAGCAATCCATCACCATTTACATCGGCGAACGTTACGCCCGTCGCCCAGAATCCTTTTCCACCAACGCCGGCTTCCTTCGTGATGTCCTGGAAGTTGAAGTGCCCGCGATTGAGATAGAGGTGATTGCCGTGCAGATTCGAGGTCAGCATCACCTCTGGCAGGCCGTCCCCGTTCAGGTCCCCCGTCGCGACTCCGCCGCCGTTATAGAAATTCCTATAGTTGAACACGTTGAGATCACGGGTGTCCTCGACGCGATTCTCGAAGGTGATTCCTGTGTAGGCGGGAGGAAGCTTCGTAAAGAGGTGCCCATCGACCGCCGGGGCACGCGTCTGACTAGCGACTTTGTCCTGGGAATCGTGCGGTGTACAAGAGGCGACAACCAACACGGCGCAAACTGAACAGCGGATCACAGAGTTCAGGGCTCTGTGCACGATGGCCTGCCCCCTGGAGGAGGCAGGCCATCGCGCGAAATGAGACGACTGCCGAACTGCTAGTATCCCGGATTCTGCTTGAGCAGCGGGTTGGTCTCGAGCTGCGTCTGCGGGATCGGCATGAGAATCTTGTACGGCGGGATCGGGCCCGGCTTGTAGCCAAAGAGCGGCGCGCAGCACCATTGAGCGGTGTAGGTGCCGTTCCGAATCAGGTCCTGTCTGCGCTTGCCTTCCGCCATGAGCTCCAGGAGGCGCTCGTTGAGGATGGAATCACGCATTGCGGCCTGGCTCAGTCCGAGTGGCAGCGGCTTGGCGCTGGTCGGGAAGGCGCGAGCGCGGGTCGTGGTATTGATCTCGTTCGCGGCTCCATCGGGATTACCGAGCTCGTTCATTGCCTCGGCCTTGATCAGGTACATCTCGGCGAGCCGGAAGTACCCGTAATCGTTGCCGGCGTCTACGCCAACGTGGGCCGGATCAAGGGGCCATTTGGTGATGCGGATTCCGGCGTTTTCAGCCGCATTCGATAAATCGGGTCCAATGTCCGGAGTGAAGACGAGTGGAGTCTTTCCATCAAGCTCCATCGCCGGCGCACCGGTTTCGAGATTGACTTGCGGTCCTGCCAGGAAGATCTGGCGGCGAATGTCGTTGGCATCGAAGTCGTCGTACTTCTCGGCAAGCGTGGCGAAGCCGTTCCACGGCGACGGCGTGTACTGATTGTAACCCAGCATCGTCATCAGGTAGTTGTTACCCAGACCGGCTACCGCGGCGAACTTGAGAGTCATGATGATCTCAGGCGAGTTGTAGTTATCCGCCGTGAAGTTCGACCGCCAGTTGGATGCCAGTGAGTATTGAGCTGAAGAAGCCTCGATCTTGTTCACTTCATCGATTGCGTCCTGCCAACGCGCGGGACCCGGCTGTAAGCCTGCTGATGTAACTGTGCCCGTCCAGACCTGGGCGTTGAGGTACATGCTGGCGAGAATGGCATCGACCGCGCCCTGTGTCATGCGGCCGTTCATATCTGCGGGCCACGTTACCGGCAGATCCGGCCGGGCAGCATTCAGCTCCGACTCGATGAACCGGAATACAGAATCGCGACTGTCCTGCGGGCGTGCCTTGATCTCGACGTCCGTGACGATCGGCACTCCGCCGAACAAGTCCATCAACATGTAGTAGTAAAACGCGCGGAGCGTACGGAGCTCGGCGACGACGGTTGTCTTGCTTGCGAAGTCAACGTTGTTAAGCGCATTGAGCACGACGTTGGCGCGGGCCACACCGGTGAAGAGATCGTTCCACGCTGGATTGATGAGATTCGACGTGCCGGTGGTTGTCGGAGTGAAGCTCTGATGGTGAATATCGAGCCACTGGCCGTTGTCGAACCAGTTCTGGCCGCGAACCGGGACTACCATCTCGTCCGAGCTGATCTCGCTCGTCTCGTAATAGTTGCTGCTTGCCCCCGTCGTTCGCAGCTGCGCATAGACGGAAGCAAGACCGCCGATCGCCTCTGCTTCGTTCTTGTAGAAATTCTCAGGAGTGATGGCGCTCGTGGGGACCTCGGTAAGGTCCGTACACGCGGGCGCCAAAGCGATCAGCGAAAGAAACGCTGCCGCTCCGAACGATTTTGTCATGAGTGCTTTAGAAGGAGACACGAAGACCTCCGGTGATCGTACGAGGACGCGGATAGTGGAGATAGTCTATGCCACGGGTTCCCAGACCGGCGTCAGTGAAGACCTCCGGATCGTAACCCGTGTAACCTGTAATCAGAAGCAGGTTGTCGCCCGAGAGGTAGACACGGGAGTTCCTCGCCACTCCAGTGAATCTCGGTAGGTCAAACGTGTAGCCGACGGTGACGTTCTGCAAGCGGGTGAACGACCCGTCTTCTATCCAGCGCGACGAATAGATGGAGGGTTCGTTTAGGGCGTCAGGCTGGCTCAACGCCGACAGCAGGAAATTCTTGTCCGTCAGGGCGTTGCTCTTCGTCGCGTAAGTGAGGGCCGTATTGTTGAAGACCTTTTGGCCGGCCTCACGGTTGATCAGGAAGCTGATGTCGAACTTGCCGATATTGCCTGAACCGCGGAAGCCCAATGTGTACTTGGGATTTCCGTTCCCGAGGACGACAAAGTCATCGCCCTGCAGGGCTGCGGCTGTGACTGTACCTGACAAAGTGCGGCCCGTCTCGCGACCTTGGGCGTCGCGCGTAACCACATAATGGTTGAACAATTGCTGGCCGTTCGCGTTGACCCCCACGAACTGGGGCCCATAAAATGTTCCCAGCGGCTGGCCTGGAATGATTCTCTGCGCATTCACGCCCGATAGACCCTGCCCGCTGACCGTACCTTCCGACAGGAATGAGTACGGCCCCAGATCGACGACCTTGTTGTTGTTCTTGGCGAACACGATTCCCGCCGTCCAGTTATTCGTCGGCCGGTTGAGAACCTTGCCATCGAGCGAGAACTCCACGCCCTTGTTCTGAAGGCGCCCAACATTCTCCAGACGCGTTCCCGTAACCGCGGGCTGCGGAACGTTGACCGTGAGCAGCAGGTCCTTGGTGTTCTTCACGTAATACTCGAGACTTCCGGTGATGCGATCAGCGAAGAAGCCGTAATCGAGCGCGAGATTGTCCTCGGTCGTCGACTCCCACTTGAGGTTCGGATTTGGATTGGACGACGGCGAAAATCCGGTCACCGGCGTCTCTCCGAACACGTAGCGCGATCCGCCATCGGCTGTAAGAAGAATCAGCGAGGCGTAAGGGGGCGCGCCTGGATTGCCGACCTTTCCCCAGCCCGCACGGAGCCGTAGCTCCGAGAAAGGCCCGGTGCGCATGAACGACTCCTGGCTCAGACGCCACGACCCTGAGATCGCGGGAAAGACCGCCCACTTGTTTCCGATTCCGAAGGTGGAAGATCCATCCTTTCGGAGAACACCCGTGAGAAAGTACTTGTCGTTGAGGCTGGCGTTGGCTCTGCCGAAAAATGAGACCAGCCGGCTGTCGCTCGCGCTCGAGAATGGCGTCACGAGTGTCGCGCCGCTTCCGAGAGCGTTATAGCCCAACGCGTCGGTGAGGAAGTCCTGCGACTGAGCGCCGAACTCGTTGAAGTCGTACTGATTGAACTCGTATCCGCCGACCAGCTCGAACTCACGCGACGAGGTGAACGTCGGATGGAAGGTGAGCAGGGTCTGAAGCGTCTTGCTCGTATTGTCGCGATTCGTCCGCTGAGCGAGACCGTTGAACTGGGCGCCGACTGGACTGGCCGCCGGGAGAAAATCGTTGCGATCGCCCGCGACGCGGTCGATGCCAATGTTCACGCGTGCCGTAAGGCTCGGGAAGAGATCGTAGTCCGCCGACAGATTGCCGAGCGTGCGATCGTCTGTGCCCTTTGATTGAACCTGATTAGCCAGCGCCACCGGGTTATCCAGAGCTTGGGTGCCCGGACCGGTCTCATAGTAGACACGACTTCCGGACGCGTCCGCCAGAGTGATCGGATGCGTCGGGTTGTAGTAAACCGTGTTGATGAACACGCCACCCTGGAATCCGCCGGTGTTCTCGTACGGCAGGAAATCGTTGATGACGTGCGAGCCGGTGAGATTGAGCCCAAGACGCAGTTTGCCGTCGATGGCCTGGTGGGTTCCGTTCAACCGCGCCTGGTAGCGGCGCATCCCATTGTTGATGACGATCCCTTCCTGATCCAGGTAGTTCACCGAAGCCCGATACTGAGTTGAAGCGGATCCGCCGGCGAACGAAAAATTCTGATTGAGCGTCGGCGCGCTGCGGGTGATAGCGCGCTCCCAGTCGGTATTCGCCGTGTCTTCAGCGGGACGGGAACCGGGCATATTACCAGCCGCGATCTGATCGGCGATGAACTGCCGGTACTGCGTTCCGTTCAGCAGGCCGAGGTATTTCCTCGGCGAGGACATTCCGGCCTGGACCTCGTACTCCATGCTCGGCGCGCCGACTCCCTTCTTGGTCTCGATCAGGATTACACCGTTGGCGGCGCGGCTTCCGTAGATCGCAGTTGCCGCCGCGTCCTTGAGGATCGAGATCGACTGGATGTCCGACGGATTGATCAGATTCATCGGATTGCGAGGCAGCGATGGAGATCCGCACTGCACGCAGACGCCCGTGTTCTCCGTCTCGACGTTGTTGATCGCAATTCCGTCGATGACGTAAAGAGGTTCGTTGCTGGCGCTGATTGAAGTTCCACCGCGAATGAGTATCTGCGCTCCGGCACCGGGCGCTCCGTCGTTCTGGGTGATCTGCACTCCGGCGGCACGTCCCTCGATCATGTTGGTGACGTTGGGCTGGATGCCGACGTTGGCCCGCGTCGCGTCGATCGTCGAGACCGACCCGGTGATGGCGAGACGTCGCTGGCTTCCATAGCCTGTCGTCACGACTTCTTCGAGGACAGCAACTCGTCGCTCGAGTGAGAACTGCACGCTCGCCGTTCCACCTGCGGTGACGGTGACGCTGGTCGGGGGCGAGCTGAAGCCGATTCTTCGCACCCTAACCGTGTGATTTCCGGCCGGAACACCACCGATGATGAAAGTGCCGTCGGCTTGCGTAACAGCGCCGCGTCCGGTGCCATCGACTATGACGCTGACGTCCGAGAGCGGCAGCTGGGTCGTACTGTCGACCACGCGTCCGGTAATGGTTCCTGTGGGATTCTGCGCGCCGAGCCGGGCGGTGCATAAGAGCCCGACGACCAACGCGAGAAGAAGGCGACGAACAACTGCCATAAGGGAGTCCTCCATAGGGCGGTTATGGGAACTATGCCTCTCCGGCAATTCGGGGGAGAGGATGTGCGGATACCGGCGAGTTAACCAGAGGACTCGGCCGATAAACATTTTGCGTTGGCCATAGTGCGGGTCGTCGCGGTAAATGTCAAGAAGGACGTGGCTCCGTGCAACTGATGCGGGCGTTGCATCGCTTAACTTCCCTATGTACAATGGCCATCGAGGAGGAAAAACCCCGTGAAGCCGATGTTTCTAAAGGAAGTAGAGAATTTCGCCGCAGCCGAGCCGCAGGCGACAATGTTCGCCGAGATGCGGGCGGCCGCGATCCCGATTCCGCAGATCCTGCATCTCTTCGCGTTCAAGCCCGACCGCACCGACTTCCTGGCGAAGTTCACACAGGGAGCGATGCGCGGACCATCTCCCCTCTCGCCCGGGCAGCGTGAGCTGATCGCTGCCCTGACTTCAAAGCTGAATCAGTGTCTCTTTTGAATAGGCTCCCACGCCGCGGTCGCGGCGGAGCTGCTGGGTGACAGAGATCTCGTTCAGGCGGTATTAACCGACCTGGCCTCGGCGCCGCTCAAGGAAAAGGATCGCGCGCTTTACGCATTCGTGAAGAAGGTCAACGCGGATTCGGTGGCAACGTCAGACGCGGACATCGAGCGCTTGCATAAGGTTGGCTGGACGGACGAAGCGATCTACGACGCGATCACGGTTTGCGCGCTATTCAATTTCTACAACGTGTGGATCGACGCGACCGGTGTGAGCGACATGCCCGCCCTCGGCTACGAGATGTCCGGACATCGGCTCGCCACGGAGGGGTACGCGAGATAAAACTGCAACTGCGGTTCCGGGTACCGGGTACCTGGCACCGCAGTTAAAATCGCCTACTTCGTCGAGTCTGCCTTCAGCCCCCTCTCCTCGAGCAGCGCCTCTACACTCGGATCGCGTCCCCGCCAGTTCCGGTACATCGTCGCCGCATCCTCGGTGCCGCCCCTCGAGAGGATCATGTCACGGAAGCGCTGACCGTTCGCGCGCGTCAGCCCGCCGTGCTCCTTGAACCAGGCGTACGCGTCGTCGTCGAGCACCTCACTCCACGTATAGGCGTAGTAGCCGGCTGAGTATCCGCCGTCCCAGATGTGGGAGAAGTAAGTACTCCGGTATCGCGGAGGCACTTCGGGAACAGCGACGTTGTAGCGTTGCAGAGCCTCTGCCTCGAACGAATCCACATCGGCGGGCGCCCCGCCCGCCGGCAGCGTGTGCCACGCGAAATCCAGCAGCGACGCTTCGAGCAGCTCCGTCGTCGCGAATCCCTGATTGAACGTTCCCGACTGCTTGATTTTGTCGACGAGCGAAGCCGGCATCGGCGCTCCCGTCTGGTAATGCTTCGCGTAATTGGCGAAGACGATCGTGTCGAGCGCCCAGTGCTCGTTGAACTGAGATGGGAATTCCACGAAATCGCG
The DNA here is from genome assembly GCA_050733495.1 of Gemmatimonadaceae bacterium. Classification (GTDB taxonomy): domain Bacteria; phylum Gemmatimonadota; class Gemmatimonadetes; order Gemmatimonadales; family Gemmatimonadaceae; genus UBA4720. The sequence continues at coordinate 30,083 of JBOHTC010000099.1, forward strand.
TGGGACATTGGTGCCGGCCAGCGAAGGGTACTGCACACTGGAGAACATCCCGTGCAGCGCGTGCCCGAACTCGTGGAACATCGTGGTGACATCGTCGAACGTGAGGAGCGCCGGCTGACCGGGCGCGGGCTTCGTGAAATTCGCCACGTTGTAGACGACGGGCTTCTGAGCGAGAAGACCGGAGGGATCGACCCAGAAATCCATCCAAGCGCCGCCGCTCTTATTGTCGCGCTTGAAGTAGTCGCAGTACCACAGCGCGAGCGGCTGCCCGTTCGAATCGAAAACCTCGAACACCCGGACGTCGGGCTGGTACACCGGGATGTCGTGCCTTTCCTTGAAGGTTATACCGTATAGACGGTTCGCCGCGAAGAAGACGCCGTTCTGAAGAACGTCGTTCAGCTCGAAGTACGGCATGATCTGCGATTCATCCAGACTGTACTTCGCCTTCCTCACCTGCTCGGCGTAGTACTGCCAATCCCATGGCTGCAGCTTGAATCCGCCGCCCTGCGCATCGATGAGATTCTGCATGTCGGCCGCTTCCGTGCGCGCCTTCGCCACCGCGGCGGGCGCCAAGTCGGTAAGGAGCTTGATGGCGTTCGCCGGCGTCTTCGCGCCCTCCGGCTCCAGCACGTAGGTCGCCCAGTTCGGGTAGCCGAGGAGCGCCGCCTTTTCAGCGCGAAGCTCCGCCATGCGCCGGATCGTGTTTCTGGTGTCGTTGCTGTCCCCGCGCTCGGTGCGCGTCGTCGAGAGCTGGAACAGGCGCTCTCGAATGGGACGATTTTTCAGCTCCGCCTGAGCGGGCTGCTGGGTGGTGTTCTGAAGAGGCAGCACCCATTTGCCTGCGAGTCCACGATCCTTCGCCGCCTGTGCCGCCGTCTGAATCTCGTCGGGACTCAGGCCTTCCAGTGCGGCGATGTTGTTGAGGACCAACGCGCCGGCCTTCGTTCCGGCCAGCAGCTTCCTGGAGAACTCGGTTGAAAGTGTCGAGAGCTCCTGGTTCAGAGCGCGCATTCGAACCTTGTCGTTCTCCGACAACCGTGCCCCGGCGCGAACGAAATTGCGATTGTAGCGCTCGACCAGCTGCTTCTGTTCGGGGGTGAGCCCGCTCGTCTCTCGCCGGTCGTAGACCGTTTTCACGCGCTGGTAGAGCTGGTCGTTCAGATAGATCGCGTCATTGTGTGATGCAAGCTTGGGGGCTTCGATCTCCTGCACGTTTTGCAGTGTGTCATTCGTGTTGGCGCCTATCACTCCGAAAAATGCCCGCGATGCCCGCGTGAGCAGCGCACCCGACCTCTCCATTGCAACTATCGTGTTGTCGAACGTGGGTGGCCGGGTCTGTTTTGCGATCGCGTCGATTTCCGCGAGCTCCTGCCGCATTCCTTCCTCGAGCGCGGGCTGATAGTCCTCGTTCCGAATCAGATCGAAGCGGGGAGCGTGGTACGGAAGCGTGCTCTCGACAAAGAGAGGGTTCGAGCCGCCAGCTGGCTTCGGGGTCGATGCCGCCGGCGTCGCGGAGGTTGTGCAGCCAATCGTCGCCAACGAAGCAAGAGTCGTGGTCACCAGGAGCGCCGCTCCGAGTGAGGACTTGAACGGAGATTCATTTTTCATGGGCTTACCGTAGAAACGGCTCGTGTGATTCGGCCGTCGAATTGGGTTTATCGAAAGGTGCCGACTGGCACTATGGGATTCCAGAGCTAGGGGCGCGGTCGATCGTCCCGCCAGGCCGCACCGTCCACGGAGTCCGATACTCGTAGTGGGATTCCACCACCTAGTGCGAGCTCGGCGGCTCGACCACCATCACCGTGAATGTTCCCGGAACGATAGGAGGACGACGTCTCGGATTCGTAGCGGTTGATTCGGCCGGTACCGGACCGAATTTCGCCGAGACGACGTAGATGCGGTGAGTCGCCGCGTCGATGCCCATGTTCCGCGCGCCTTGCGCTGTTTGAACGTTTTCGGCGACGTGATACGTATCGGGTGTGTCCTGGTGTATCACCGTCAGAGTTCCGTCGGCGTTTGACGCATACGCATCGCGCGTGATGGGGTCGTAGCCCGCGCCATCCACTCCCCTGCCGATCGGCACGGTTGTCACGACTCTGCCCGTCTTGTAATCCGAGATCGCCATAACGCCGCTTCTGCATCCGCTGAACAATCTCTGGTGACGGATGTCGATGGCCATCGCAACCGGATTCTTGCACGGCGCCGTCGACCAGTTCTTGCCCGTTAGCTTCGCGTTGCGCGCGTCTACCTCCACGATGCGACTGCTGTCGGTGAGATTCACGTAGACCATGCCGTTCCCGGCCGACACTCCGTCTTCGGGCTTGCCGCCCAGCGGAATGTTGGTGATCAGAGTGCCCTTTCGCGCGTCAACCACCGTCGAGGAATTCGCATCGCCATTGAAGCTGAAGACGCGCTTCGATACTCGGTCGTAGATGATCGCGTCCGCATCTTCAGCAGCGTGAATCCTGCCCGTCGGCCTATAGGTGCGCGTATCGAATGTCACGATCGAGCTGTCGTTTCCCGACGTTGCGTAGCCAAGGTGCGTGCCCGGCACAATCGCGGCGCCGTGAGCGCCGTTGATGCCCGGGACTTCGCCGATCAGATGGCCGTCGTTCATGTCCACCACCATGAGCCGATTCGATCTACCTATGAAGAGGCGATGGTGTGGCGCATCGGGCACGACGTAGTCCCAGCCGCCAGGACCGCCGAGCGTATAGGTATGGGTGATCGTGTACGATTGCGCTTGCACAGACTGCGCGGCGAGCAGAGCGAACAGGAAAAGAGACGGGCGCATTTTTCTCCTCGCGATCTATGTGGTTGCGGCTCCGCGTCACGGGGCCGGGAGGCTCTTTCAGTCCGCTTACATGCGCCGGACTGGGGAGCACGCTTGTTGCTTTAAGGGTGTACGCGCACGGGGATTAACGATAACGCAAGTACTCTGGTGCGCGCACGGCTTGATGAAAGCCTGAGATCCACTACCCAGACAATCATGCGATCGACACATATACTTGCGGCCATCTCACTGGCCATCACGGGGCTCACGACGTTCTCGGCCTGCTCGAAAGGGCAGGGCTCAGCGACGGCCGGGTCGAACGGAGCGTCAGCGGCCTCATCGCAGGCCGCGGTCACTGCGTACGGCACACAGGGACCCGTCACTCCCTACGTGGCGTCTCCCGCGGAGCGCGAACTTTATCTCAGCGCGGCGCGGACGTCGTGGAATTTCGTGAACAGGATCACGGAGCCTTCGACCGGACTCGCGAGGGCGCACGCAACCTACTCGTACGTGACGCTCTGGGACATCACCGGCGTGATCGCCTCAAACTACATCGCCCACGAGCTCGGCTTCATAAACAACGCGACCTACGATTCGCACATTAGGCGAATTCTCTCGACCCTCTCGACCATCGATCTCTTTGACCGCTCCGCGTTCAACCGCATTTACGATGCGAAAACCGGCCGGATGGTGGACAACGCCGAGAAGCTGTCGACTGTCGGTGCGGGCTGGTCGTCGGTGGATCTCGGAAGGCTTCTAGTCTGGCTCCGCATTCTGGCGGTGAAGCAGCCGCAGTACGCCGGTCTCGCGACCCAGATCGTGCGTCGTCTCGACATGGGGAAGGTGCTGAACGACGGCTATCTACAGGGAGTGGACCTGGATCCGAAGTCCGGCAAGCGAACGTCATTTCTTGAGACCGAGATCGGCTACCAGCAGTACGCTCTCACCGGCTTCGCGCTCTGGGGCGCGCGGGTGAACCAGAGTGGGCTGGACGTCCGCGACAACGTCTCGGAGGTGAAGGTTTACGGCGTGCCCGTTCTCAGCGGAAGCCGAGGCAACGACCGGGTGATGAGCGAGCCGTTCATAATGCTGGGTCTCGAGACCGGCTTCCGCTCACGCGAGCTAGCGCGACAGGCTTCTCAGGTTCTCGCCGCGCAAGCCGCGCGCTATCAGCAGACGCATTTCGTAACGGCAGTGACGGAAGACGCGATGCCTGATCCGCCGGATTATTTCTACTACTACAGTGTGTACCATCGCGGAAAGCCGTTCATCGTAGAAAATCTGGACGACAAGGTTTTCCAGCACCCCCGCTGGATCAGCTCCAAGGCAGCGTTCGGTTGGAACGCGATCCTCCCGAACGCATACACCCAGCTCGTTCTTCGCACGGTTCAGCCGGCGGGCACGTCAGCTGGCTGGGGCGCGGGAGTTTACGAGGGCACGCTGAAGCCGGTTGGAGTGCCGAGCCTGAATACGGCGGCGATTATCCTCGAGTCGACGCTCTACCAGACGCGCGGGCGTCCGATACTCGCGAATTAGTGAATCGCGTCCTCTCGCGGCGTTACACGCTGAAGCTCGGGCGTGAAAGGAAGCACCTCGTATTTCCAGTGCACGTACGCCATGCGATCGAGCAGGCGGTTGAAGTCCTCTTCGCTGAGGCAGGCGCAGATGCGTGTCAGCCGTCGCGCGAGCTCGCGGCGTACCGCGGCAATGGCGTCAGCTTTTCGTTTCTCGTCGATCAATCCTGGGGAGCTCGTGCTCGGAAAAGTCCGTCAGGCCTGCAAGAATCTTTCCCGTTGTCCTGCGCGCCTACTTACAAATTTTTGTTTGCGACTGATGCCAGTGATTCTACTGATCAGTAGGTGAGCGCTTCGTCGGCGTTTCTCTCTCGAGGATTGCGTCGCGTTTTGCCCAATGGTGGGTTTTGTGGCAGGCAGGACACTCGATCGGGTCCATCTCCTCTATGGGCGACGCTTCGAAGGTGTCGAGGTCCATCGCAAAGCCGGTGTAAATCAGCTTGCCCGTGTTGGGGCACTTGATGAGAATCCGATTCACGGCTTCCTCGCTGTCGCCTGAGCGCCGGAAAGCATGCAAGGAAGATTCCCTCGCACTGCTTCGGGGCTATCTAGCGCACTTAACCTGCGCCTTCACCATCACGACTTTGCTGGTCGGCGACATCTCGTTCGAAATCACGAGATGATAAGCGCCCGCAGCGGGGAGATCATAGCCGAGTGAGGTCTCGGATCCCCGGATCGTTTCCCACAACGAATGTGGAATCGCAGCCGGGTTCGCGTGCCAGAAGAGGTACTCGTCGTCGGTGAGAAGAAAAATCTCCAGATCCCGGTCGAATCCTCCAATGCCATGCACTTCCCCCACGAGGCGGCACTTTTGATCCGTCTCCGGCAGCACGAAATCGTAGTCGAGAGCATCGTGCGCCTCGATGTGGGCAGCATTGTTAGCTGAGACCTTGATCACGAGAAGTTTCGCAGCCGGCCCCATCGTCGGTGCAGTCGATTGCACGGTTGTCGGAATCACTCCAACAGAAATCGGCTGCGCGACCGCCGCCGGCGACATGGGCTCAGCGGCTGTCTCAGCGGATGCCTCGGACGTCGAATAGAGCGGAGCTACGACGGTCGTCGCGCGCGCGACATCGGGAGTACCCTGGATCAGGAACCACATCACTGCGTAGGCGACAACGAGTCCCGCCGCGACTCCAGCTCGCGCTTTGGTATCGGCGGGATCGGAAGACGGCGGGCCGTCCTGAGATCGGTCCCATCCGCATTGCTTGCATTCCTTGTCCGCGTCCTGCAGCGGCTCGCCGCAGAAGTTGCAGTATTTTTTTCGCATGGCGTCCTCTCGACTCTGACTCCGCCGACCGAGGTCGGCGCCCTACTTTAGAGGACGAACAAGTCCACCTGTCGGAACCGATAGACGTCCGATCGCTGTGAATCGCCCGGAACCGATTACTCCTTTCCGATCGCCATGAATCGCAGCATCAGCGCGCTGTGCGGCCGAACCTCCGCCGAGTACTTGCCCTTCACCTTGCCAACCTCGGCGTGGGCCCAGAGGTCGCGGACGCTGGCCGAATCGGTGTGGATCCCAACGCGCGGCAGGTAGGCAGTGATGGTGTCGGCCTTCGCGGATCGATTGAGGAGCACTACGGCGTGGGTTCCGTTGCGCAGCGGCTTCTCCCACACCTGAAGATCCGGCTCGGGCTCCCACACGAGTATCCCCTGAGCGCCAAGGGAATCCTGGTCGACTGCGATCACTTCGGGGTTGGTGAGAACGATTCTCGTGGCCTCCGACATATTGCGCAGGTCGTTGCCGGCGATGAGCGGCGCGGCTTGTATCGCCCACAGACTCATGTGCGCGCGGTACTCGTCGTCGCTCATCCCGCCGTTGCCGACCTCCAGCATGTCTGGATCGTTACATGCGCCCGGTCGGGCGTTATGCGAGTTTTTCGCTGAGTTATATTTATTTGATATCATAGATAACG
>JBOHTC010000100.1:0-8019 GCA_050733495.1 Gemmatimonadaceae bacterium
GTTCGCAACCGTCTCACCAACATCTCCACGCGCTGCGCCGGACTCGTGACGGACGAGGGCGATGTGAGCGATCTGCCCTTTGGCACCTTCGAAGATCGCACGGTGTACGTCGTGGACGTCGCCTCCCTCGAGGAAGATGCGCAGGATCTCATCTTCGCCAGCATCGTCTCCAAGCTTCGCGAGCACCTGGAACGGCGCGACCTCGGCGTCAAGCACCTCGTCGTGTTCGTCGACGAGCTCAACAAATACGCGCCCGGTGACGGGCCCGATACATACGTCAGGAAAATGCTGCTCGACATCGCTGAGCGCGGCCGTTACCTCGGACTCGTTTTGTTCAGCGCGCAGCAGTTCAGATCGCAGGTACATCGGCGCGTCGTCGGAAACTCCGGGACGGCGCTCTACGGACGAATGGATCCGGACGAGCTCTCGACTCCGGGTTACGCGGTGCTCAGTCCGGCGACCAGGACAAAGCTCGCCACGCTGGAGAAGGGACAGTTGATGATTCGCCATCCACATTTCACGCAGCCGATCTTCGTGCGGTTTCCGCGTCCGTCGGTGATGCAGGGACGCGAAGGCTCGGAGCGCTATCCGCAGGCGACCGATGCGTCGCTGGAGGCGGCGATCCTGCGCGCGCTGAGGCCGCTGGATCCGAGCATCACGCTGCCGTGGGTGCAGGAGATAACCGCGCTGTACACCGAGCAGGAAGTGATTCGGGCAAGGAACGCGACTCTGCTCGCCCGGCCGAAGGATGTGAAGGCGTACTTCGCGTCTCAGTTCCGCAAGGTAATTCCGGCGCAGCCGATACAGAGGCCGATGGCTGGAAGCATCAGACTGGTCCCAGAGAACGATCCGTATGGGTTTTAGAGCAGCACGCTGGACAATTTGTCTCGCCGGATTAGCGCTGATAGGTAACACCGCAGGAGCACAGCAGGTGCTTCTTCAGATCAGGCCGCATATCGGAGACACGTTGCGGATGCACCTCTCGCAGACCGTGGAGATGCGGGGCACAAGGAGCAACAATCGGCGCGACACGACGTCGATGATGACGTCGTTCGAAGTGTTCACCCGCGCGATTGCGCAACGCTGGACTCCATCCGGAACGCTGATGCAGACGATCACCGATTCCGTCGCGATGAGTCCCGCATCCGCAGAGTCGCTTGCAGATCTCAGGCGTCGCGCAATGCAGGCCAGCCCAGTCTGGATCCGTGTCTCTACCGACGGCGCGATGGAGATGGTCGACGACGGTGATCCGAACAGCGAGCTCAGGCAGCTCTTCGGCGAGATGCCGGCGATGCTCGCTCGCACCGCAGTGACGATTGGGGGAAAATGGTCGCGCGAGATGCAGATCCCGCTCAGCAGTGAACCGGGCGCCGAGGGCTCGGTACGCGCGACTTTTCGGCTCGATTCGCTGGGCAGAAACGGCGACGTCGCCTTCATATCCTTGCGTGGAAGCATCGCTCGGATCAATACGCCGGGAGTGGCGCCGGCCGGCCCGGGCTACGGAACATCCGGCCAGCTTTTCGGGACCATTCAGATCGATAGACGCCTTGGCTGGATAACTGACTCGAAGAGCACCATCATCGTACGGTCGACGATCGTAGCCGCCCAACGGAGAGATGGAGAGCCTGAGGCGGCGCCGATCCACGTACTTACGAAAATCACCCAGTGGATAAGGGCAATGCGCCTAAAATGAGACTGGTCCATCTCGCCGACATACACCTCGGCTTTCGGCAGTACGAGAGACAGACGCCAACCGGCATCAATCAGCGGGAGGCGGACGTCGCGACATCCCTCCGCCGTGTGATCGACGTAGTCATCGAGCTGCGTCCGGATATCGTTCTCATTGCGGGCGACGTCTTCCATACGGTGCGGCCCACCAATCCGGCGATCCTGCACGCGTTTCTTCAGTTCTCGCGGCTGATGCAAATGCTGCCCGACACGACGGTCGTGATGATTGCGGGCAACCACGACACCCCGCGCACGGCGGAGACCGGCTGCATTCTCCGTTTATTCAAGCCGCTGGGGATCCACGTCATCGACGGAAATCCCGAGCGGATTTCAGTTCCCGAGCGCGATCTGGTCATTCTGGCGGTGCCCGATCTTCAGGGGAAAGTGCCGGCGCTCGAACCCGATCCCACCGCGAAGTACAACATTCTCCTGCTGCACGGCGAAATCGAAGGAGTGCTACCAAAATACGGGCGCGAGCTCGAGCGCTCGACCATTGAGATTTCGCGGGAGGAGCTTGGCGCCGAACGGTGGGATTACGTCGCACTCGGCCATTATCACGTCTACCGATCGATTGCTCCAAATGCGTTCTACTCCGGCTCGCTCGATTACACGAGCACCAATCCGTGGGGCGAGCTCGCGGAGGAGCGCGACGCGGGGATCGCCGGCAAAGGGATCATCGAGCACGATCTCGCCAAACAAACGCACAAGTTCCATCCAATACCGCCGTCACGTCCGTGGATGGATCTGACTCCGCTCTCAGGAGCGGGACTTTCGCCGGCGGCACTCGACGAAGCCATTCGGGATGCGCTCGAGAAGTGCGAGGGCGGCATCGAGGGAAAAATCGTCCGGCTCGTCGTGCGCGAGGTTCCGCGGCACATCCTCCGCGAGCTCGATCACAAGGCGCTGCGCGAGTACAAGCGGAAGGCGCTGCACTTCAACCTCGACACGCGTCGGCCCGAGATTGTTCGACCAGTGAGCGGAGAAGGCGCACCCGGACGCCGGCCGTCGCTCGCCGATACGGTTCGAGAGAAGCTTCGCTCGCGCACGCTGACCGAGAACATCAACCGCGATGCACTGGTCGAGCTCGGACTTCACTACCTGCGCGAAGCGGATGCGCTCGCGGGACCCAGTGACGAGGAAGCTACCGCGTGAGACTGAACAGTCTTGGTCTCACGAATTTCCGTCAGCACGTCCGGACCGAGATCAATTTCGAGACTGGTCTCACCGGGATCATCGGGCCAAACGGCGCCGGCAAGACGACCATCCTCGAGGCCATCGCCTGGGCGCTCTATGGCAATGCAGCGATTCGCGGCAACCGCGACTCGATTCGCCACATGGGCTCGGGTGCGCGCGCGCCCGTCGAAGTCACGCTCGATTTCCAGCTCGGAGCCCACCGTTATCGAGTAGTTCGATCGCTGTCTGGCGCGGAGCTTTATCTCGACGGCGCCGACACGCCCATCGCGAACTCGATCACTGCCGTGAGCGAGCTGCTGCAGCGGCGACTCGGGATGTCCTTATCCGAGTTCTTCCACACGTACTTCACCGGTCAGAAAGAGCTGAGCGTGATGGCGGCAATGACGCCAGCGCGGCGCGGCCAGTTCCTTTCGCGCGTACTCGGCTACGAAAAACTGCGCATCGCGCAGGATCTCACGCGCGAGAAGCGAAACCGCGTGCGCGCGTCGATCGAGGGCATGCAGAGAGGTATGCCCGATCCCGAGGCGGTCCTCCGGTCGCTGGCCGAAGCATCTTCGCGGAGGGAAGAAGCCGAGGCGCGCCTGCAGCAGGCCGCGCATCGCGGAGCAGTTCGGCACCGTGAGATGATGGCAATCGAGCCGCGCTGGGAGATGGTGCAGCGTCAGCGCGAGCAATCCGCGCAGCTTCTGACCCAGATCAACGTCGCCGAGGAGAAGGAAGCCGCACTGCACCGCGACGCTGAACGCATCTCGCGCGAGCTCGAAGCGGTGCAGGTAGCGCGGGCGCAGCTCGATGATCTGCGTGAGAGCGTCGAGCCGCTCTTCGCTCTGAACGTCGAGCTGCAGGCGCTCAACACACTTTATCGCGAAGAAGGTCGTCGCAAGACGCTGCTCGAGACCGAGGCGGCGCTGCGTGAGGAGATCTCGCGGCTGGAGGAGCGTCACTCCAAGATCGAGCGCGCGCCGGCCCTCGAGGAAGAAGCGACGCTTGAGCTCGAGAAAAAGCGCGCCGAGCTGGAAGATGCGCAGGGCTTGCTCGAGGCGAGGCGCACTGAGTGGGTACGCGATCGGCAGGAAGCGCAGACGAAGCGCGAGGCGCTGCGCGCACAATTCACCGAGCTCAAGCAGCAGCGTGATCGCGTCGTCGCCGTTGGCGAAGACGGCGAATGCCCGACCTGCAGCCGACCTTTAGGCGGAAGCCTCCACACGGTTGTCGAGCATCTCGACGAGCTGATCGAGACCGTCAACGTCGACGGCAACTATTACAAGGCGCGCGTCGAGCAACTCGAGCAAATGCCCGACGACGTTCGTGAGCTTGACGAGAAGCGTCGCGCTCTGACGCAGGAAGTCGGCACCCTCGAGCGTAGACTCGCGAAGGTGCAGCTAGCGGTGCAGGAGCTCGGGACGATCGTGCGCGAGATCGCCGCCAAGCAGCAACGTCAGGTGCAGATGAAGCGCGACCTCTCGCGTATTCCGGCCGGCTACGATGCGGCGCGTCACGCGGATGTGATGGCGGAAGTCGAACGACTCACTCCGATGGAAGCGGAAGCCGGACGATTCCAGGCGATGCTCGAGCGCGAGCCGCAGCTGAGGCTGGAGCAGACCAGAATTGCGCAGGAAGTCATGCGGGTGCAGTCCACGCTCGGCACTCTCCGCACTCGGCGCGCCCAGATCTCGTTCGCGGAAAAGGACTTCAACGAGCTGAAGGCCGAATTCGATCGCGTTCGCGGGGAGTTGCAGGAGTCCAAGGTGGCCGCCGCACGCGCCCAGGAACAGGTGGCAAGTGCGACCGCAGCTCTCGCCGCGGCACAGCAAGCGGCAGAGGATTTGAAGAGAAAAGTGGCGGAGCTGGAAGTGCTTCAGGATGATCGAAGGATGCACGACGAGCTCGACCGTGCCTTTTCTGACTTGCGAACTGATCTGAATTTCCAGCTTCGCCCCGAGCTGTCTGAGCTGGCGAGCGCATTTCTGAGCGAGCTGACCGATGCCCGCTACACGGAGCTGGAGCTTGATGACCAGTACAACGTCGTGATCCTCGAGGATGGCATTCCGAAGCCCGTGCTCTCAGGCGGAGAGGAGGATCTGGCGAATCTCGTGCTTCGTCTCGCAATCTCGCAGATGATCGCCGAGAGGGCGGGACAGAGCTTCTCACTGCTGATACTCGACGAAGTATTCGGATCGCTCGACGAAGCGCGGCGATTCAACGTCGTCGAGCTTTTGCGCGGATTGCAGGATCGCTTCGAGCAGGTGATTCTGATCACGCACGTCGAACCGGTCCGCGAAGGGCTGGACCGGGTGATCTCGGTGAGCTACGACGCGGATCGAGGCGCATCGATTGTGAGCCAGAGCGAGGCCGACGAGCTGGGCGTTCTTGACGATGCGGACCCGCGGTCTCGCGAGCGCGCTGGAGGTGGGCGTCGAGTGCCGGTGCAGGAATTCGAAGAAGGCGCTGAAGCCGGCGCCGGAGCGAGCGCCTGATGGCATTCGCACGAAACTGGCGGCACGCGTGGGTGTCGGAAACGCCGGAGCGCGTCAGCGTGCGCGAGATCCCGTCGCTCAACGCTGTCTTCAGCGAAGCATTCACCGAGCGCTATCGCAAAGACGGAATGGTGGGAGTGAGAGTCCCGTACCTGAATCCGGCGGTGTGGAAGTTCGCGATCACGGACGCCGAGGAAGGCGCGATGATCTGGCGGAACGCGCGGGACGGAATCGCGGCGTTCAACATGGTGCATCGCTCGGGAGTCGAGGGATGGATGGGACCGCTCGCCGTGCATCCGGATTATCAGGGGCAGGGAATCGGGAAGATGATGGTCACATCAGGGGTTGAATGGCTGAAGAAGAAGGGCGCGAAGGTGATCGGTCTGGAGACGATGCCGCGGACAATGGACAACGTCGGATTCTATTCATCGCTCGGATTCACGCCGGGTCATCTCACGGTGACGGTCACGCTTGAGGCGGCGCGCAGCGGGATACAGTCGACGCTGATGTCATCGCTCGATCCGCACGAGCGCGAGCTGGCGCTGCGTCAGTGCAAACAGCTCGTCGAGCAGCTCTTGCCCGGCTATGACTACACTCGCGAGATCGTTCTAACCGCGCAGCACGGCCTCGGCGATACGTTGTTCGTGCGGAAAGGGAGCGAAGTGGTTTCGTTTGCGATTTCTCATTCGGTGCCGTTGGTCGAGGGTCGCGCGACTGAGGAGATGAGGGTTCTGAAGATGGTAGCGCGGAGCGAGTCTGATTTCGATCATCTTGTGACGCAGCTCTGCGCGCACGCGCGCGCGAAATCGGGCCGTCGCGTCGCGATAAGGGTGCAGGGACAGTACAGCGAGGTATATCGGCGATTGATGGCGCGCGGCGCTCGCGTGAGGTGGACCGATCTGAGAATGGCGGTGAACGAGTATCCGGAGTCGCGACCGGCAAAGGACGGAGTTGTCCTCTCGAATTGGGAAATCTGAAAATTGGAGGCGTGATGGCTAAGACGAAACGCAGCAGCACATCGAGGAAATCGCACACAAGCGCGGCGAAGCGCACTCGGAGCGCCGCGATTAAGAAAGCGCGGAAGACTACAGGCAAGTCAGCAAATGGGCGACCGGTGAAAGGTCAGGAGGTCGTCCTTCTGGTCGGAACGCTAAAGGGCGCATTCCTGTTTCGCTCGGACAAATCACGCCGCGAGTGGAGGATGGACGGTCCTTACTTCAAGGGTGAGGCAGTCTATTCACTTCTTCACGACAACCGCGGCGGGCGCTCGCGCACCTTCGCATCGGCTACGAGCATGCACTGGGGTCCCACTCTTCGCACCAGCGACGACCTCGGCAAAACCTGGAGCTCGCCAGAGCGGCAGACGGTGAAATTCCCGGCGGATTCGGGCCGTGCGCTCGCGCAGATCTGGCAGCTGACTCCTGGGAGGACGAGCGAGCCGAACGTCGTGTACTGCGGTGTCGAGCCGTCAGCGCTCTTCGAATCGCGCGACTGCGGCGAGAGCTGGGAACCGAACAAAGGGTTGCTCAATCACGAGCACCAACCGAAATGGCAACCCGGTGGAGGCGGACTCTGCCTCCACACGATCATTACGGATCCGAAGAATACGAAGCGAATGCTGATCGCGATGTCGACGGGCGGAGTGTATCGCACGGATGACGGCGGCAGGAGCTGGCGAGCGCGAAACGTCGGCGTTCGCGTTCAGTTCATGCCCGACAAGTATCCCGAATTCGGACAATGCGTTCACAAGGTGGTGCACCATCCGTCTCGTCCCGAACGACTCTTTCTGCAGAATCACTGGGGACTTTACCGCAGCGACGATTGGGGCGACAACTGGAAGGACATCGCCAACGGGGTGCCATCCGATTTCGGATTCGCGATGCAGATGCACCCGCACGACCCCGACACCGTGTACATCGTCCCGATCGAAGCCGACATATTCAGAGCGACGCCTGGCGCGAAGCTGCGGGTCTACCGAACGAAGAACGCGGGCGCGAGCTGGGAGCCGCTCACCAAAGGGCTGCCGCAGCAGGATGCATACGAGAACGTGCTCCGTGATGCGCTCACAGCGGATTCGTTCGACACGCCGGGAATTTATTTCGGCACGAGGAGCGGCAAGCTCTACGGGTCGAACAATGAAGGCGCGTCGTGGACGGAGATCGCCGATGCGCTGCCGTCGATCGTTTGTGTAAAAACCGGAATGATTGGCTCGGGGGTCGCGTGATTAGGGTCGAGCTTCCGAACGTTCTCTGCTCTCAGCCAAGTGACAGGCCGTCACTCGTGCTCGATAGGTCGTGCAGAACAGTCGGCGAGGCTCTGTCCGCCGTCGGCGAACAATCTCCGGGCGCGCTCGACCGAATCATGGACGAGCGCGGGGAAGTACGACGTCACGTCAACATCTTTCTGAACGACGAGAACATTCGCTTTCTGGATGGTTTGCACACGACGGTGCCAACGGACGCGACGATATTCGTGCTCGCAGCGGTGAGCGGCGGATAGAGAGCAGTCAGTGATGAGCCCCGCGACGAGTGTCGCCGGACGCAGTGCCGGCGGTAGAAATCGGACGGCGGATCCATCCAGCCAGATCGACGCATTTCTGGACAAGTACACGCCCGAGATG
>JBOHTC010000101.1:0-18212 GCA_050733495.1 Gemmatimonadaceae bacterium
GTCGACAGCGACACTTCGCGACCCACCATCGCGTGCGCAATCTCGGCAGCGGTCGTCTCGGAAGTCTTGATGCGCGCGACGGTTTGTCCTGCGCGCATCACCGTGATCGTGTCAGAGATGTCCACGACTTCGTCGAGTCGATGCGTGATCAGAACGATCGTCGCGCCACTGTCTCGCAGTTTCCGTAGAACTCCCCAGAGCTCACGGACTTCAGGAGGTGAGAGAACAGCGGTCGGCTCGTCGAGCACCAGGATCTTTGCGCCGCGAAACAGCACTTTGAGTATCTCGACGCGCTGCGCTTCTCCCACCGAGAGCTCCGAAACGAGCCTTTCCGGCCCGATAACGAGTCCGGTCTCGTTGGAGAGCTTTCTCACGTCGTCCTCGGACTTCTTGGAGCTGAGCATCACCAGCTTCGTCCGAGGCTCGCAGCCGAGCACGAGATTCTCCGCGACGGTGAGCGTGGGGACGAGCATAAAGTGCTGGTGGACGACGCCGATTCCGGCTGCGATCGCATCGTTGGTCGACCAGCCCGTGACGTCGCGGCCGTTGACCTCGACCCGTCCAGAGTCGGGTTTCATGAGGCCGCCGAGGATGCGCATCAGAGTAGACTTGCCGGCGCCGTTTTCCCCGACGAGAGCGTGGATCTCGCCGGACATCACCTCGAGCGATGCGCCGCGATTGGCGCGAATCGCGCCGAAGGATTTATCGATGTCCGTCATCCGGATCGCGGTGCTCACAAAGTGCTGGGCACCTTGATCTGACCCGCGATGATCTCCTGTTTGAGCTCCTCCACTCGCGTGTGGACGCTGTCCGGTATGAGCGCGCGGTTGCGGTTGTCGTAGATGTACCCGACGCCACCTTCCTTCAGCCCGAAGGAGTAGATCCCGCCTTTGAAGGTGTGATTCATGACGCGCTGGATGACGTCGAACGTCACCGCGTTCACGCCCTTCACCATCGACGTCAGAACGTGACCGGGCGCTTCGTCGTTCTGATCGGAATCGACGCCTATGGCGAGCTTGTTGGTCGCGCGTGCCGCCTCGAACACGCCCTGGCCCGTCGAGCCCGACGCATGGAAGATCACTTCGACGCCCTGGTTGTACTGACTGAGCGCAAGCTCCTTCCCTTTCCCGGGGTTCTTGAAGGCATCGGGCGTGACACCGGCGTACTGGGCGATCACCTGGCAATCAGGACACACCTTCTTCACACCGGCGCGGTAACCGGCCTCGAACTTGTGGATGAGCGGGATGTCCATCCCGCCGACGAATCCAACTTTCTTGGTGTGACTGACGAGTGCAGCGAGAGCGCCGACGAGGTATGAGCCTTCTTCCTCGCGGAATTTGAGCGCCGCCACATTGGGCGGCGGTGGGATCACGTTGCCCTTCGCGTCCGTCGCGAGCGCATAATCGATCCCGGCAAAAGCGGTCGTCGGATATTCCTTGGCGAGGTTCGCGAGGTCGTCCGTGAAGATGAAACCGACGCCGACGACGAGATTCATTCCTTCGGCGGCGAGAAGTCTCAGCCCCGCCTCGCGGTCAGCGCCTTCGCCCGGCTCGATGAAGCGGACGTTCGCGTGGAGCAATTTCGTAGCGCTGTCAGCACCCGCGTACGCGCCGTCGTTGAAGGACTTGTCGCCGCGGCCACCAACATCCAGCACAATTCCGATCCGCGTCGACGATGTCTCGTTGCCCTCGGCTTTGGCGCTCCGGTGGGTAAAGAGAAGTGCGATGTGCGCGACGAGCAGGAGGGAGGTGACGATGATTAGCTTTCTCATCTGCAGAGAAGAATCGTACAGTACACAGCGGCTTGCAAGCCGAATCGCCCCCTTTCAAACGCATCACGTCACGCATTGATTTCAGCGCATGGCTGAGCGAATACGGACGCGCTTTCTCGTGGTTGGAAGCGGAGTTGCTGGTCTCCACACCGCCTGGCGCGCCTCGGCCGACGGGGAAGTGATGGTGCTCACCAAACGCTCGCTGTTCGATAGCGCGACCGCATATGCACAGGGAGGGATTGCCGCCGCGCTCGGCGCTGGAGATTCGCCCGAGCTGCACCGGCAGGATACTCTCGCGGCCGGGGCGGCGCTCTGCGATGCCAAGGCGGTCGAAGTGCTCGTTGAAGAAGGACCGGCGCGCGTTCGTGAGCTCGCGACCGCGGGAGCGCGTTTCGATCTGGAGCCTGGTGGCAACTTCAAGCTCGGACGCGAAGCAGCGCACTCGCGCCGCCGGATAGTGCACGCGCATGGAGATCAGACAGGCGCGGAGGTCGCGCGCACGCTTATCAAGCGCGTGAAGGAGGCCGAGAAAATCAAAGTGCTGGAGAAGGCGCGCATCCTCGAGCTCATTGTCGAGGACGGCGAAGTCTTCGGCGTAAGGGCGGCGGTCGCGGGCAAGCCGATGGAGATCATCGCCGACGCGACGGTTTTGGCGACGGGCGGCTGTGGCCAGGTCTACCGGTACACGACGAATCCACAGGTTGCGACTGGAGATGGTTACGCGATCGCTCATCGCGCCGGCGCAACTCTCGCCGACATGGAATTCGTGCAATTTCATCCGACGGCACTCGACACTCCGGAGAATCCGCTCCAGCTCATCTCTGAGGCGGTGCGCGGAGAAGGCGCGGTCCTCCTCAATGAAGAAGGTGAGCGATTCATGATCAAGAAGCATCGTCTGGCCGAGCTCGCGCCTCGCGATGTTGTGGCGCGCGAGATCTTCCGCCAGAAAGCCGGCGGTCGACGCGTCTGGCTCGACGCCCGCATGCTCAGCCCCGTTTTCGAGGAGCGCTTTCCGGGAATCTTCGCGATCTGTCGTGCTCGTGGCGTCGATCCATCGAAGGATCTCATTCCCGTGACTCCGGCCGCACACTACATGATGGGCGGCATCGTGACGGACCTGCGCGGTCGAGCGAGTCTCAATCGACTATACGCGTGCGGCGAAGTTTCGCGGACGGGCGTGCATGGTGCGAATCGCCTCGCGTCGAACTCATTGCTCGAGGGCCTCGTGTTTGCTGAGCGCGTGGCGAGAGACATGATCGAGACGAAGAAACTGACGGCGGTGCCGCGAAAGAAAAGCTGGGAGGTGCCTGCTCTTCGGGATCGTGGCGCGGCACAGGTCGCAGCGGACACGATCAGGCAAGTGATGTGGGATTATTGTGGCATCGACCGCAGCGCGAAGGCCCTGAGACTCGGTCACGCAAAGCTGGCGGAGATCGAATCGCGTCTGCCGGAAGGCGCGACGGAGGAACAGAACATGGTGCAGACGTCACTGCTCATCGCCGACGCCGCGCTGTTGAGAAAGGAATCACGCGGGGGACATTACAGAAGTGATTTCCCACGCGCCAAACGTAAGTGGAGCGGCAGGCACATCGAATGGTAGATAAACTGACAAAAGAGTACGCGGAGCTGCACGAGGAGATCAGGCACCTCGCGCGGGTGAGAAACGCTGTGATCATCGCGCACAACTACGAGCGCGCGGAAGTGCAGGATGTCGCGGATTTCGTTGGCGATTCGCTCGGTCTCAGTCGCGAGGCGGCCAAGACAAAGGCCGACGTGATCGTGTTTTGCGGCGTGCACTTCATGGCGGAGACGGCGGCGGTGCTTTCACCGCAGAAGACGGTGCTGCTCCCAGATCTCGCGGCGGGATGCTCACTCGCGGCGACGATCGACGCCGACCAGCTGAGGGAATGGAAGGCTGAGCACCCCGGCGCGGTTGTGGTGTCGTACGTCAACACCACCGCGGAAGTGAAAGCCGAGAGCGACTACTGCTGTACATCGGGCAATGCGGTCGAGATCGTGAACTCGATTCCCGCGGAGAAGGAGATCCTGTTCTTGCCGGACATGTTTTTGGGCGCGCATGTCAGGCGGATCACGGGGCGGACGAACATGAATGTGTGGATGGGCGAGTGCCACGTCCACGCGGGAATCGATCCGGAGGACATCCGGCTGCAGCGCGCCGCGCATCCGAATGCGGAATTTCTGATCCATCCGGAGTGCGGCTGCGCGACGAGCGTTGTCGAAGCTGTGTCGGCGGGCGATGTGGATCCTCTCGGAGTGCAGATCCTGTCGACCGAAGGGATGATCAAGAGGCCAAAGATCTCGGCGTCGGACGAATTCATCGTGGCGACAGAGGTGGGTATTCTCCACCGGCTGCGGCGCGAGAATCCGAAGAAGAGATTCTTTCCGGCAAATCCCGATGCCGTCTGCGCGTTCATGAAGGTGACGACTCTTCCGAAGGTGCTGAGCTCGCTGCAGCGGATGGAGCACAGGATCACAGTTCCGCCTGAGATCGCGGCGCGGGCGCGGCTGGCGATAGAGAGAATGATCTCGATTGGTGGACAGACACCCCTTTCGCCCGTTCCCGAAGCGTCGGAAGATCCGGGCGAATGAGTCATCGGCGGGAACGTGAGCTCGCGGCTCACGGGTTTTTCTGGGAGGAAGGTCTCCATTTCCCACTGACGAAGAAGGAGACGCGCGCTCTCGTTGGGGCCGCACTGGAAGAGGACGACACGAAACACGACATCACGACAGCGGCAACGGTTTTGTCTGATCGCCGGGCGCGCTGCAGGATGGTGGTTCGGAATGAAGGTGTGATCGCCGGACTGCCGCTCGCTGCGGCGGCATTCGAGCAGCTCGATCGCAAGGCGACGATCCGCATCGAGCACGACGACGGCAGCAGGGTGAAGGCGAACACGCCGGTGATGGTCCTGTCGGGACACGCACGTGGACTGTTGTCGGCGGAGCGTGTCGCGCTGAATTTCGTACAGCACCTGTCGGGGATTGCGACTCTCACGGCCAGATTTGTCGACGCAGTAAAGGGGACGGGCGCGCACATTCTCGATACGAGAAAGACGATTCCCGGTGTGCGACTGCTACAGAAGTACGCGGTCCGCGCGGGCGGCGGTCTCAATCACAGGATGGATCTGGCGACGGCGGTGCTGATCAAGGACAACCATATCACGGCCGTCGGGGGCAAGATCGGAATCGCTGTCGAGAGAGCGCGCGCGGTCGGCCCCGCGGGAATCAGAGTGGAAGTCGAATGCGACACACTTGGGCAGGTTGGAGCGGCTATCGAGGCTGGAGCTGACGTGATAATGCTCGACAACATGCGGCTCAAGGATCTGCGCGAGGCCGTGAAACAGGTTGGCGGGCGTGCGGTGACCGAGGCGTCAGGCGGCGTTACGCTCGAGACCGTGAGGCGAATCGCCGAGACGGGTGTGAACTGGATTTCGGTGGGCGCGCTGACGCATTCGGCGCCGAATCTGGATATCGGATTGGACTTTGACTGAGATGCAAATCGACGATACGTGCGACGTCTGTGGATCGAGGAACCTGAAGGAGATCAAGTGCAAGTTGATCTGCCTGAATTGCGGAACGATCCTGCGGAGCTGCGCAGACCTGGCGATGGAGCGGCCTGATTCGTTCGGGCTGTCAAGTTAGCCGGCCGGGATGGGTCGAACAGGATTTGGCTGTTGGCTCAATGTGCGCTCGACGTCAGCCGCCCCTCTGTATCGAGCCCGAGTCTCCGCCAGCATAAGTCTGTCGCCGCGTTGGATTTCCCTGCAATTTCTGATTGTCGCCGGTCGCACGGTATCACGTTCTCCAGGGGCTCAAAATGGATCGCAGGAACTTCGTAAGAGTCGGCGCAGTTGCTGGCACGTTGGCATTGCGCGGCAAACCATTGGCTGCGGAATCGATCGTCGGGATCGAAGGTGTCGGCGAAGCGCCTGCGAAGAAACCATTCAATGTCGCGCCGTTCGAGCTCGAGGAGATAACGATCGGCGATCTTCAGGCGAGGATGGCGTCCGGGCGCACGAGCGCGCACGCGATCACCGAGGCATACCTCAATCGGATTCACGAGCTCGATCGAGCGGGGCCGACGCTCCGTCACGTCATCGAGGTCAATCCGGATGCGCTGTCAATTGCGACGGCGCTCGATGCGGAGCGCAAGGCTGGGAGAGTGCGCGGACCTCTGCACGGGATTCCGGTGCTGGTCAAGGACAACATCGATACCGCCGATCGCATGACCACGACGGCCGGATCCTACGCGCTCGCTGGTTCGATTCCTCTACAGGATTCCACCGTCGCCGCGAAGCTGCGCGCGGCCGGTGCGGTCATACTCGGCAAGACCAATCTCAGCGAGTGGGCGAATTTCCGTTCGTCGCATTCGACCAGTGGCTGGAGCGGTCGGGGCGGCCAAGCCAAGAATCCGTACGTGCTCGACAGAAATCCGTGCGGGTCGAGCTCAGGGTCGGGTGGAGGTGTATCCGCGAACTTGAGCACACTCGCCGTGGGTACGGAGACGGACGGCTCGATTGTTTGTCCGTCGTCGGCGAACGGAGTGGTTGGGATCAAGCCGACCGTTGGCCTCGTCAGTCGCGCTGGAATAATTCCGATCTCGCACAGCCAGGACACTGCCGGCCCGATGACGCGAACAGTGAGAGACGCCGCGATTCTGTTGGGTGTTCTTGCCGGAGTGGATCCCCGCGATGCTGCGACATCGTCTTCCGGCAGACCGGGCCGATTGGACTACACGACTTTTCTCGATGCGAACGGATTGCGCGGCGCACGAATCGGTGTCGCCCGAGCGAAGTTCTTCGGCTATAGCGACGTGACGGACAAACTGATAAACGATGCGATCGATGCGATGAAGGCGCAGGGCGCAGTGATCGTGGACCCTGCGGACATCGAAACCGCCGGAAAGTTCGACGACACCGAGTTCGATGTGCTGCTCTACGAGTTCAAGGACGATCTCAACAGGTATCTCGCGTCGCTCGGACCCGGAGCGCCGGCGAAAACTCTTCAGGACATCATCAATTACAACAACGCGCACAAGGATCAGGAGATGCCGTACTTCGCGCAGGAGACGATGATCCAGGCGCACGCGAAAGGTCCGCTGACGGAGAAGAAGTACATCGACGCATTGGCAAACGACCTGAAGCTGTCACGCACGGACGGCATCGATGCGACGATGGACAAGTACAAGTTGGACGCACTGGTCGCGCCAACGGGCGGTCCGGCCTGGACGACGGATCTGATCAACGGCGACCACTTCAGCGGCGCGAGCTCGACACCGGCGGCGGTCGCTGGTTATCCGAACATAAATGTCCCGGCAGGGTTCACCCACAAACTTCCGGTTGGGATTTCGTTCTTTGGACGCGCGTATAGTGAGCCCACGCTGATCCGACTCGCGTATGCGTACGAACAGGCCACCAAGCACCGGCGTCCGCCGCGGTTCGTTCCTACGCTCGGCGACGAGGGCTAGTTCGTCTTCGCGCCGCTGGTTTTGTTCGCCGTCTAGATTCTTTCGCCGGTGCGTCGGAGGGGTCGGGACTTCGGCGTCTAGCTCGGTTACACGCTGCGAGCCTCTGTCAGCCCACTCGCCGCTTGCGCTGGCGAGCGGCGGGTGCCCGCTTGCGGGCACGGCAGCCAGAGTCTCTTGCTACGCGAGCACGACGCCTGCGCCCCAACCCCCTCCGACTTCCCAACGGAATCTGACCGCGCGTGCCTCTCAGTCGGCGCTAGACATCCGCCCAGCGTCGCGAGCGGGTTCGAGGCGCGGTGTCCTCGCAGGCAACCTTCAGGGAGCGACCAGGAGACCCGCGAGTGAGCAGAGCGAACGAGCGTTGTTAGGGGCTCCGCCCGAGCGACCGTTGTTGCCGAAGAGGATACCACGCCTCGACCCAAACAGAGATGCCAGGAACCGCCGCGAAAGAGCTAAGCGCTCTACTCGTCGAGAATCGCGTCAGTGACGAAGTAGCCGCGCCCGGCGCGTACGGCGGCTGCGACGCTGCGGCGGGTATCGTCCACGTCGTCCTCGCGGGAATCGAGCATGCCGCGGTTCATGCGAAACCTCCGCCCGGCCTCGACGCAGAATAGATCGCACATCGCGATCTCACGCTGGCACTCCGTGACCCCGCGCTCGTCGATCAGACTCTGCGTCCGCGCGATCACGCACGCAGTCGCAAAGAGATCTATCGCCATGTCGGCGAGCCGCTCGAGCACGAGCTGGCTGTCGACGATCTTTTCCCTGTGGCGTATGATCGCCTTATCCGTCGCCGCACCCAGCTCGGCCACGTGCTTCTCGAAATAGTCCTTGTGCTTCCTGAGTCTGTCGTCGACGTCGATGTCGAGCGTCGACGTCTGGCCAAGTCGTAACCTCACTCGCGACGTGGCGTAGCCGCCGAGCATTCCGAGATTTCGCAGGGGTCTACGCAGCGCCGATCCAACTTCCTTGAGCGCCTGTGCCGGGGCCTGAACTCCGTTGAGCGCGATGAACAACCGCAGCACTTCGTTCGCGCCCTCGAAGATCCTGTTGATGCGCGAGTCGCGGAGCATCCGCTCATATGGATAAGGTTTTACATATCCGCGCCCGCCGGCGAGCTGCACCATGTCGTCCGCTGCGCGCCACACCATCTCGCTTGCGAAGACCTTCGCGCACGCCGCCTCGAGTGAGAAATCGTTGTCGCCCCGGTCCACCAGCGATGCGAGGATGCCAAGCATTGCGTCGGATGCGTAGATATCGCTGGCGATGCGCGCGAGCTTGCGTTGAGTGATCTCGAAGTCGTCGAGCGGATGCCCGAACTGGATTCGCTGCTCGCCGTACGCGGTCATCTGATTCAGCGTGTGTTTCGTTCCTCCGGTGCATCCCGCCGCGAGCGTAAGCCTCCCCGCGTTCAACACGTGTACCGCGACGCTGAATCCCCGACCGACGCTACCCAGGACGTGGTCTGCTGGAACTTCGAGACCTTCGTAGCTGAGCTCCGCTTGCGTCGAGCCACGAATGCCCAGCTTCCTAACTGTGCCGACGACGCGGAATCCAGGCATGTCCGGCCGAATGAGAAAAGCGGTGACGCGGTGCGACGACTCGCCCCTGCGCACGACCGACGTCTGCGCAAAAGTCGCGATCACACCCGCGCGCTGGCCGTTGCCGATCCAGATCTTCCGGCCGTTGAGACGCCAGTGCGATCTGTCTCTGCTCAAGGTCGCAGTGGTCTTGATGTTCTGGGCGTCAGAGCCGACGTCCGGCTCCGTGAGGGCGTAGGCAGCGAGGAAATCGCCGCGCGCGAGCGACGGGAGATATCGCTCTTTCTGTTGATCGTTACCGTGGAGAACGATCGCTTTCGATCCCAGGCCGCAGTGCACTCCCACGAGCACCGCGAGCGACGCATCTATCGCGGACAACGTCTCGAACACCCGCGCGTACGCGGATGCCGAAAGCTCCAGTCCGCCGTATTTCCTGGGAATCGTCAGACCGAGCATCCCGATCTCGCCGAAGGCGCGGATCACATCGTCGGGAATCGTCTCCTCCTGGTCGAACTGCGCCGAATTGATCAGGTCGCCGTCCAGCGCTCGCAAATCTCTTATCAATCGCCTCACGCGCCGCGCTTCGTCCGGATTTCTTTCGTCGAGAGGACGGGGATACGGAAAGAGAAGCGAATCGAGCACGACGCCCGCGAAAATACCGCGAGTGAATGACTGACTCTCGGACGCTCTGCCGATGGAAGACTGTCTCTCCGGGGCGCTTCGGACGACGGACACTCTCTCAGGCACGTTGCGGGGTCGCTGAAACGTCGCGGTCCGTCAGCCAGCGCCAGTGAATCGCGAAAAGGACTCCAGCGAGGACGATGACGAGAATGCTGCCAACGAGCGACCGCGTCGCGTGAAACTTCTGATTTGCGATCAAATCCTCGCGCTCCGCGTCGTACAGTTTGTGGAGCTCTGCATCGGAGGAAGAGCTGTCGGTGACTGCGTTTCCTCGAGACATCAGGACACCCGATCCGCTCACGGTGCTCGGAACGTTCTGGGCGCGCGCAGGCGCCTGTTTTCGCGCTTCGATTTTGTAAAGCTCGAAATTCGTCAGAGGACGCCCCATTCGACCGTAGCCCCCATTCTCCGCTCTGATGGGATCGCTCAAATCAAACGACGCATCCACGACGGTCTTGATTGCAGCGAGCATCACGACGACCGTGATAAAGCACACTGCGTAACCGTAAGCCTGCGCTATCCGAGATTTTACCGGATCCACGTGCAACCTCCTTCAGGCGTCAAGGCGTTGAGCAGCAATTCGTGGTGCGCTCTCGAGCTGCGCGGCCAACGCATCCGGTTCCGTGACGGGTCGCTCACACGAGTAGCTCCGGCAAACGTACGCCGTCGGCTGGCCGCCAACGAGCGGTCTCTCGTTCAGCAGGCGCACCATCGAGGTATTCGTCGCGGGTCCGCCTGCCAGCACGAGCGATGGAACGTACCGCTCGCCAACCGCTCTCTCCAGTGCCTTGAACCGGGTGGATGGCGCGTCGCCTACCAGAGCAACTTCGATTGCACCGTTCACTTCCATGTCGGCGCAGCCGAGGAGATGGCCGAATGCCGTCGGATACCTCGTGAGGGGCTCAGCCAGTGACTCCAGCGTGGAGACAGCGCGGCGCCGATAGTCGGCGTTCTGAGTCAGCTCGGACATATATAGAAGGAGCTCGGTCGCAAGTGATGTCCCCGACGGTGTCGCGTTATCCGTTATGTCGCGCGGACGCGTAATCAACCGCTCGGCGTCCTTCGCCGTATCGAAGAAAGCACTGGCTTCGTCGTCCCAGAACCATTCGATCGTGGCGTCCGCAATCTCCTTCGCGCGCGAGATCCACCGGTCGTCGAAGGTCAGCTCGTAGACGGCGATGAATCCGAGTGCAACAGCGGCATGATCCTCGAGGAAGCCGGTGATGCGCGTCACACCGTCCTTGTGGGAGCGCATGACGCGGCCACCGTCCACCATCTCGCGCGACAGGAAGCCAGCGTTGGCGAGCGCCAACTTGCGAAAATCATCTCGGTCGAATGCTCGCGCTGCCGCCGCAATGCCGCGGAGCATCAGTCCGTTCCAGGAAGCGAGGATCTTCTCGTCGCGCGCTGGCCACACTCGTTTCGCGCGCGCGTCGTACAAAACGCGCCTGGCCCGCATGATGACGGCGTCGAGCATCTCGGGGTCGACACCGGCGCGCCTCGCTGATTCCGCGCGATCAGCGGTCACGTGCAGGATGTTCTTCCCATCGAAGTTTCCTCCGCGCGAAACACCGTAGTACGACTTGAGCACCCGGGAGTCGGCACCGAGCAGTGAATCGATCTCTTCGTCGCTCCAGACATAGAATTTCCCTTCGTGTCCTTCGCTGTCGGCGTCGAGCGATGAGTAGAGGCCTCCCTCCGGCGACATCATCTCCCTCTCGACCCACTCGACGGTCTCGATAGCGACACGCTGCGCCTCTGGATCATGTGTTGCCTGCCAGAGATGCGCGCCGAGGCGCGCGAGAAGCGCGTTGTCGTACAGCATCTTCTCGAAATGTGGAGTCAGCCACTCGGCGTCGACGGAGTATCGCGCAAAGCCGCCGCCGATCTGATCGTAGATTCCACCGCGAGCCATTCTCTGGAATGAGGTAGCGACAATCTCGAGCGCGTCGGCGGTGCCGGACCGCTTCCAGTACCGCAAGAGGAAATCGAGGGTCATCGTCGCCGGGAATTTGGGAGCGTCCCCGAATCCGCCGTTCTGGGCATCGTACGCGTTGGCGAGCGACTGATACGCCATCTCGAGCGTCTTCGGAGACAACGCGGCGTGACCTCGCGTACCTATCCGGCTCGTCTCGTAAATCTGTTTCAGATTCTGGGCGGTCGCTGCCACCGCTTCGCGCCGCTTCGCGTATGCGTCACTGACGGATTCGAGCACGCGTTTGAAGGACGGCAGACCGTGCCTGTCATCCGGCGGAAAATAAGTTCCCCCGTAAAACGGGCTCCCGTCCGGTGTGAGAAACATCGTCATGGGCCAACCGCCGTGTCCCGTGAGAGCCTGCACGGCCTGCATGTAGATGCCGTCGAGATCCGGTCGCTCTTCGCGATCGACTTTGATGTTCACGAATCTCTCGTTCATCAATCGCGCGGTGTCCTCGTCCTCGAACGACTCGTGGGCCATGACGTGACACCAGTGGCAAGCCGCGTAACCGATGCTCAGCAGAATCGGCTTGTCTTCGCGTCTCGCCCGCTCGAACGCATCATCGCCCCATGCATACCAATCCACGGGATTGTCCGCGTGCTGGCGCAGATACGGGCTTGTTTCGTGGGCGAGTCGATTGGACATTGCTGATGAATGGAATGTCAGCTTTCGTACAGGATGAAATTAGCGCGCACGAACGTCGCTAACTCACGCTCCTTTGCTGGTTTGCGGATGAGCCCAGCAAATCCTCACACACAAACGTACAATTGTTACCATGGCGTTTCGCAACCCATGCTTGCAACGCGTTGCCTTACGCGTATAATGTGGCACTCGCGGAATACCCCGGACGACACGATGAGAAGCAGCGAAGCTCCACTCGATGCAGCACCGGTATCGAAAGCTCTGATGAGTGCTGCGCAGCGCGAGCTCATCGCGAGCGCGATACACGGAAGGGAGCTCAGGATCGTCGTGACATCAGAGCAGCGCGCGATCATCCGCAATCTTTGCAATCAGCCCGGATTTGCGGCTCATCACTCAGAGCAGCTCCTCGTCGCATTCAAGGTAGGGCTCGCCGAGGTTGCGAATGAATTGCGCGTCCCCGCTGGCCCGGATCGCACCGACCTTGTCTCACGTCTCGTGTCTGCTTTTATCGAAGAGTTTTACGGCCGACGTGGTGGTGAAGATTCCAGAGCGGGCGTGTCGGACGCAAGTTCGGCGACCTTGTCCAAGCCGGAGCTCGAGACGACTCCAGAGGCGCGCGCGTAAGAACGTCGCTGCAGCTACGCGTACGGATCACTATTCGTTAGCTAAGCTCTGGCCGATCATCGCCAGATCCCATCAATCGCTGCGACATCATTCGACACAAGCGACGGTGACAGCCCGAAATTCGTCTCTACCATTCGGAGCATGCTGTAGTGGCTGTACGGAACGTCGGACGTCGCGGGGCTGTTGACGGGAGGGCCGAGTAGTACGGTGTAGACCAGATTAGGCGGCCAGCGGCCAGTGAGAGATTCACGGAAAGTGCTCGAAGCTTCGTCGAACGTCACGACGATCACCGTCGACTTCATCGCCACGCTATCCGCAAGAATCGGCTCGAGAAAGCCACGCAGCCACGTCGCCGCTGTAGTAAGCGGCGCGTCATGTCCGTCGTGGATGAGATTTGGTGCGATGAACGTGTAGGCGGGGAGTGAGTCAGGTTTGAGCCACTTAAGATTCCTCACGTGCGCGCACCACTCGGGGTGAAGATGAAATCCCCTAAAGCTTAAGAATGGAAAATGTTTCCTCGTGTAGAGTCCCACGTTTCGACGAAAGTCGCACGTCCCCGGAGCTTCACTCGTATCCGGGTAGTCCTCGGCGAACGCGTCCCATGAAGTGCGCTGTGCCTCGAGTCTGTCGACGACCGTCGGCGCGTCGATGAGAAGCTGCGCGTCGCCGAGGTCGGTTCGCGAGTACGCAACCGGGTCGCGCACAATGTTGGGATCACGCCCAATGAACGTTCGGCCAGCGACGAGGGCGAGATAATTCGGGTAGGACGGATGCGCAACCGCGTAATAATTCCTGAGCAGTGCGCCTCGATGGGCCAGCGAATCCATGTAGGGAATTGCGGTGACCTTGACCGCATCTTCGTTCTCCAGGACGACCAGGACGAAATGGTCGAAATGGTGCTTGCCCGTGAGCGACGCGACCAAACCTCTGACCTTTGGCAGTGGAGTGTCGCGCCCACAGGCCACGATCATTGTCCAGGAGAGCGCGACCAGGATCCATCGCCTGAAGTGATCTGCCATTCGCGGGTGGGGAGTCGGGGCGAACCTATAGGTCAAATCGAATGCCCGTACGTCAGTGACTCCCTTGATATCTCGTTAACGGTGGTTTTCAACTCTGCAAACTTTGCCATTCGAGCCTGGATTACAGGTTTTCCGGAATCTCTCGTTTCGCGCGCTCGTTTGAGCGCTTGCTCCGCGACCTCGCGCGCACTGACGAGAACCTTACGGACAGCTGACTCGAGCTCCTTTCGAGCAACTGCGAGACGGTCTTCGAGGTCCCATTGAATACGACTCGTGTTCGCCTCCAGAAGACGCAGCAGGAATTCCTCTGCGTCGTTGCGAATTACGCGCCGAAGTCCGACTACCGTAAGAATGAAGTCGGCTGCCGACCGAAGTGGCGAAGCGGGACGGGCAATCTGGAGTAGCTTGCGGTATTGGAACTGTGACTTGTTCGATAGGGGACCCAAGTCTTCGATCGACTGCGCAACACCAGGAAGGCGCGGCGCGCCAACATCCGCAAGCGCTTCGACAGCTGAGCTCGCAAGTCCCTTGAAGCGCTGAACCAGGCTCCCGTACTCCAGACTGACCGTTGGTTCGTCCCAATGGCAAGTGCCGGCTTCAGGTGTCGCCTAAGCGATGCCGGATCTATTTCAGCTCCAGCCAGAAACGTCAAAAGGCCAGACCCGAACGTCGCGAGGAAGTCGATCCACGAGTTTGTGTGGATGCCGAAAAAATTCCCGGCCAGAATTCCGACCATGATCTCGATCAGGGCAACCGATACGCCGATCTTGATCGAGATGATACTTGCGATGAGGGCAAGCCCCATCCAGATGCTCGCGATGAGCCAGACGTTCAACTCCATTTACCCCTCCGCGGTGGATGACCCCTGAAACGCGACGCGGGAGAGGAATGGCCTGGATAAAACAAACCCCCACCCGGCAGCGAGCCAGTGTAGGAGTCATTAACCGCTAGGTGCGGTGGTCGAAGGCGAACTCCATCGCCAGACTATATGCAGGTAAGCCTAGACAGTCGCCTCGGGGTCGTCAAGGTGTGTCGGTGACGACTTTCCACGAACCCGTGATGTCGGTCGTCCAGTCGTCGGGCCTTTCTTCGTCGGGTTGGTGCGCGCGGTACATAATCACCCTTGCTCGCTCGAGAGTGATCATCCCACCAGAGATGATCGCATCGAGCTCCGGAAGTATCCCTTTGATTCGCTCTTCGGTCTCGACGCACTCGATGACTATCGGTACGTCGAGCGAGAGGCCGAAGAGGTGTTCGCGGTGAACGCGCGAGCTCGCACCGAAACCGAGCACTCCTCGAAAAACGGTAGCTCCGGCGAACTTCCGCTTGCGGAGCATGTCCACGATTTCCTCGTAGAGCGGCTTGCCGTTGTGCTTGTCGCGCTCCCCGATGTGGATTCGCATCAGCACGCGCTCACCTTTGAATCCGTGCATCAAACCCTCCCGCGGCGCGAAGGCATCGTGTCCGTTCTAGGCGTTCGCGCGCAACGCCAGGATCTGCCGCGCCGCAGCAAACCCGCCAAATACGCCGAGCAGCGCGATGCCGACGCTCAGCAGAATGTAGAGCGACGCGCGCTCGTATCGTCCGTCCTCGATCAGCGTCGCCGTCTCGAAACTGTAAGTCGAGAAAGTCGTGTAGCCTCCACAGAATCCGGTCGTCATCAGAGCCCTGAGCTCCGGCGTGATGTTGGGCGTGGCCAGCGCGTACCGAATCAGAAAACCGAGAACGAAAGAACCGGTGATGTTGATCACGAGAGTTCCGAGTGGGAACGATGTCCCGACTCTCTGTTGGATGAAATTTCCGATGAGAAGGCGCACGACGCCTCCGATCCCGCTTCCGATCGCGACGTACCAGACGAGTTTACTCATCCTTGTGCCTGGGATTCGGGTGAACGTCGTGTCCGCAGAGTCGAAGCAAATCGACGAGGTCCGTTCGCATCTTGTCGAGTATCGGGTCGATTTCCGTTGCCGCTTGCGGACTGACTTCCCCGTAACCGCGCAGCTTCCGTGCATAGCTATCGTCGAGTCGCAGCATTTCTGCGGTCAAAATGGCTTTGGCTTTACGACGCCGCGATCTGTGTTGAGGCTCGATGCCCAATCCGTGAGCGAGCGACGCGATTTCCCTGCGGATAGACTGAATCGCTGGCGCCACCCGTTCTCTGAGATCCGCCGGAAGGTCGGCGTCATAAATCACGAGGCCCTCATCGCTCGTCCCAGCGTCGCCACTCCGCACTTCCGTGTTCGCAAGCGCCAGGACTTCGCCCAATGCTCTCTCCAGCATGCTGAGGAAGACCTCAAAATGACGGAGCTGAGGCTCATTGAGAAGCGGCCTCGATTCCCGGTCCGACGAACTTGCGCCCTCAACTGGCATGGGAGGATTGCGGTCCTGCATCTCCCGCCCGATAAACGATCACGTTCGCTCGTTCGAGTGTGATCAGTCCGCCGCCGATCATCGCGTCCAGCTCCGGAAGAATCGCCCTGATATTCTCCTCGGTCTCCACGCACTCGATGACCAGTGGCAGATCGAGCGATAGAACCTCGACGCGGTCGGATCGCACCTTCGAGCCAGGTCCGAACGACATCGCGCCGCGAAATACCGTCGTTCCCGCGTACTTGCGTTCCCGAATCAATTTGAGGATTCGCTCCGACAGTGCGTTGCCTTGATAGCGATCTCCCTCGCTGATGTGAATTCGCATCAGCACCCGCTCGCCCGTCAACTCCTGCATCAGTTCCACGCTCCAGTCGATCCGAGGTATGCGACGGAATTGCTGCCCTGCTGAAGGTTATATTCTGAATTCCGGCGACGTTAGCCTCAAGGTGAAGAATGTCAGGTGATCCAGCCTGCTGGTCCCATATCTTCTACGACGACGAAAACGAGAACGAGTCCTCGATGAACAGGCAAAGCTCCTCCACTTCCTCCTCGACTTCGAGCTCCGCGACTACGAGCTCCGCGACCTCGAACGGAATCCCACGCGACCTCGAGTCGTTCCTCAAGGCCAACGACGCTCGCATCCACGACGAGCTGTTCGAGTTTCTGCGGATCCCGAGCGTCAGCGCCAAATCGGAGCACAACCAGGACACGAGGCGCGCGGCCGAGTGGGTGAAGACTTCGCTCGACAAGATAGATGTGCCGGCGAAGATCTATCCGACGCCCGGACATCCCGTCGTCGTCGGCGAATGGCGAAAGGCGCCAGGCGCGCCGACGGTCCTCATCTACGGTCATTACGATGTTCAGCCGGCAGAGCCGCTCGACTTGTGGACGTCGCCGGCCTTCGAGCCCGTTGTGCGCGACGGAAAGATTTTCGCGCGCGGTTCCGTCGACGACAAAGGACAGCTCTTCCTCCACATCAAGGCACTCGAAGCGCATCTTGCGGCTCGCGGAAAGCTGCCGGTGAATATCGTCGTCATCGCCGAGGGCGAGGAAGAAGTCGGCAGCGAGAATCTGGCGCAGTTCGTCGCCGATCAGAAACAACTTCTCGCAGCGGACGCGGTCGTCATCTCCGACTCTGGAATGTTCGCTCCGGGGTTGCCGTCGATTCTGTCGTCGCTCCGCGGACTCGCCTACTTCGAGATCAACGTCCAGGGTCCCGCGGGCGATCTCCATTCCGGGAGTTACGGCGGCGCGGTGGTGAATCCAGCGATGGCTCTCGCGCGAATTCTCGCCACGTTCCACGATGAGAATGGTCACATCGCAATTCCCGGATTCTACGACAAGGTGCGCGACTGGGATCCTAAGATCCGCGAGCAGATGCGCTCTCTTCCTTTCGACGACAAGACTCTGATGAAAGAGACGGGCGTCGATTCACTCGGCGGCGAGAAAGGGTATACAACGCTCGAGAAACTCTGGATCCGACCAACGTGCGAGGTGAACGGACTCCTGAGCGGCTACACAGGTGAAGGCGCTAAGACGGTTCTACCAGCGAAAGCGATGGCGAAGGTGAGCTGCCGTCTCGTGCCCGACCAGGATCCGGCGGAGATCGGGAAGCTGCTCAAGGCGCACGTCGCCAATGTGGCTCCTAAAGGCGTGAAGGTGAGCGTCGATGCGCTACACGGCGGGCGGCCGTGGAGAGCAGAGCTCAACGGCCCGATCTACGATGCGGCTCGGAAAGCGTTGCACGCGGCATTCGGGAAGGAGCCCGTGATCACCGGCGAAGGCGGATCGATTCCCGTCGTTGGAGATTTCGAGAACATCCTGGGCGCACCGGTGCTGCTGGTTGGATTCGGATTACCGGGAGAGAACGCTCACGCGCCCAACGAGTGGATGAGCGACGAGAATTTCCGACTGGGAATGCGCGCGATGGCAACGCTGTGGGATGAATATGGTCGGCGGTAGAGGAGGACCGAGGGCCGAGGACCAACGGCATTGCTGATTGCGGACTGATTGAGGACTGCGGACTAACTGCTACTCCGAACTGCTGACTGACTGCGGATTGGGGTACTCACTCCGAAGTCCGAACTAGAAGCTGCGAACT
>JBOHTC010000102.1:0-1981 GCA_050733495.1 Gemmatimonadaceae bacterium
CTCGCGTCCCGCCTCGGTGCCCAAAGTGTGAAGTGTTTCAAGCGCCTGTAGCAAGCTGTCGGAGGGGCTGTCTTGTA
The DNA here is from genome assembly GCA_050733495.1 of Gemmatimonadaceae bacterium. GTDB lineage: Bacteria > Gemmatimonadota > Gemmatimonadetes > Gemmatimonadales > Gemmatimonadaceae > UBA4720. Next base: position 78 of record JBOHTC010000102.1, read on the forward strand.
AGGCGGGAAGCACGTCCTCGTGCGTGAATGAGGCACGCTTACTTGTTAGAGCCGCTGGCCACCCAGTAGCGTCAAAGACTTCTCGCCAGAGGTCGATCGGGACCTCTTCAATTACAGCGGCGTCAAAGAAAGCGAATGCGAGTTGCATTATTTCAACCGTTCATTTCCTCAGTTTACGGCGTCAAGCACGACATTCTTGGCTAGCAGGTTGCGGAAAAAAGCAGATTCCGCTGTGACGCAAGGAGGCCGGGCGTCGTCTTTGTATGCATGAGAGGCGATGACCAGCAACAGAGCGGAGTCTTCAGCTACATTTCGGCGGAGCAGCGAGTCCCACAGGATCATCCGCTGAGACGGCTGCGGAAGATGGTGGACGAGGTGTTGGCGGGACTCTCGCCGCGCTTCACCAAGATGTACGCCAAGCGAGGGCGGCCGTCGGTCGCGCCGGAGAAACTGCTGCGGGCGCTGTTGCTGCAAGTGCTGTACACGATCCGCAGCGAGCGGCAGCTCATGGAACAACTGGATTACAACATGTTGTACCGCTGGTTTGTGGGACTGAACATGGATGACCCCATCTGGGACGTGACGGTGTTTACCAAGAATCGCGAGCGGCTGCTGAAGGGCGACATCGCGCAGGGGTTCTTTCAAGAAGTGCTGGAACAGGCGCGCGCGCAGAGTCTGCTGTCGGAGGAACACTTCACCGTGGACGGAACCTTGATCGAAGCGTGGGCGGGGCAGAAGAGTTTTCAGCGTAAGGGAACTCCGCCGGAACCACCGCAAGACGGCGGCAGCAATCCCACGGTGAACTTTCACGGCGAAAAGCGCAGCAATCGGACGCACCAGTCCACCACGGATGCGGAAGCGATGCTGTACCGGAAATCGGGCGGCGCTGAATCCAAGCTGAGTTACCTGGGGCACGTGCTGATGGAGAATCGTAACGGATTGGTGGTGGACACGCGGCTGACGCAAGCGACGGGAACCGCCGAGCGCGACGCGGCCCTGGACATGGCGGCACGGATTCCGGGAGGCACGCGGCAGGTGACCTTGGGCGGCGACAAGAATTACGACACGCGCGATTTCGTGAACAAACTGCGGGAAGCGGCGGTGACTCCGCACGTGGCCCAGAACCAACATGAGCATCGGAACAGTGCGATTGACGCCCGCACTACGCGGCACGAAGGCTACGCGATCAGCCAGAGAAAGCGGAAGCGAGTTGAGGAGATCTTCGGCTGGATCAAGACCATTGCCGGACTGCGCAAGACCAGACATCGAGGTAAGGATCGAGTCGGATGGATGTTCACCTTCGCGGCGGCGGCTTACAATCTGGTGCGGATGCGCAACCTGGCGCAAGCCACCGCTTGAGGCTTTGAGAGGGCGCCGGGCCACGTCCTCGGGACCCTCAACCGGCCACGAAATCACCCACGAAAAAACGAATCGCGCAAGGGGATCAACCTGCCAGCCTGATTTTTCCGTACCCTGCTAGACATTTTGACCCCCGATGTCATCAGCAGTACCGACAATGGTGCGATCAAGCAACAGTATTGGGTCAAGCTGCGCATTGTGTTGAAGTCGGGCCACGAGAGTCCGTTCACGCAAAAAGCCTTGAGGGCTGCGCTCAACCGAATTCGGAAAAATATGGGCCTCCCGACGTCCGCAGAACTGCGGCGAAGAAGACTGCGAGTTTCACGTCCGCCGTTCGGTTCGACCAAGTGATCAAGATCTGCCGGACCCGGAGCCGTCAGCCTAGTAGTTTCAATCCCTTGTGGCTGCAAAAGTGATCATCGCCTGACCAGCCTCCGCTGCGTCAAGAAGATTTGGCCCGGCATTGCCAGTAGTTTAGGTGCCTGTGAGCGTTTGGTCACTAAGTTACGCCTCAGACTCATTCTGTGGATGGAGAAAACAGCTCC
>JBOHTC010000103.1:0-6473 GCA_050733495.1 Gemmatimonadaceae bacterium
AAGCAGGCTCGGCGCCGATGAATGAGAACAAGGCGGTGCTGGGGAGCGTTTCCTCGCCACCGGGACCGCTGATCCGCACTCCGGTCAGAAATTCGTCGCCCTCGAACGCCACAATTCTGGTGTTTCGCCGGACAACGATCCGCTTGTCGGCTTCGACCCGATCGACGAGATACCGAGACATACTCGCTGCGAGGTCAGGTCCACGGATCACGATTGTAACAGCGCTCCCCGCGTTGGCGAGAAACACCGCCGCCTGTCCGGCGGAGTTGCCCCCGCCGGCCACCACCGCGGGCGACCCCGCGCACATTCGGGCTTCCAACTCGGTCGCGGCGTAGTACACGCCGCGAGACTCGAACTGCTCAAGCCGAACGGCATCGAGCCTCCGATACCGCGCTCCGGTCGCGACGATGACCGCCCGACCCGGAACCTCCGTCCCATTCGACAGGCGAAGAACAAAATGGCCTGCCTCCTCCAGGAGCGAGGCGACCGTGCGAGGGCTGCTCAAGGTCGCGCCGAACTTTTGGGCCTGAACCGTGGCCCGCTGTGTCAGGTCCCCGCCGGAAATGCCAGTCGGGAACCCGAGATAGTTTTCAATCCTCGTGCTGGATCCTGCCTGGCCACCGACCGCGACCATCTCGAGAACAAGCGTACGGAGTCCTTCCGATGCGCCGTACACTGATGCCGCGAGGCCTGCAGGACCGGCGCCGACGACAATCAGATCGAAGCCGCCTTCCGGCATTGTTCCGACCGTGAGCCCGAGGTAGTCGGCCAGAACACCCGGAGTCGGACGGCGCAGCACCCTGCCCGAAACGATGACGACGGGTAAGTCCCGCGGAGCGATATCGAACTCGCGCAGGAGGCGCTCGACTTCGGTATCGGCATCCGGGTCCAACCACTCGTGCGGGATTCGATTGCGAACCAGAAACTCTCGAACGCGGCTGGAGTCCGGTGAGAACCGGGAGCTGATCACGCGAATCGCCGACGCCGCGCCACTCATCAGGATTGCACGACGAGCCAGGAAGGCCGCCAGGATCTTGTCGCTCAGACTCGGGTCGGTGGCGATCAGTCGCCTGAGCGCATCGCGAGAAACGGCGATCACTTCGCCGGCGTCGGCAACCCGGGCGGATACGAAAACGCGCTGGCCGGTCAGGAGATTCAGCTCGCCGAGGAACCGGCCGGCTTCATGGCGGGCGATGATCCGCTCCCCACCTTCAGAGTTGACGACGATCTCGACGGTGCCGGCAAGGATGACGTAGAAGTCGTAGCTCGAGTCGCCCTCCCGGTACAGGTACTCACCGGCCGCCACCGTTCGGCGGACGCCGATCTGTCCTAACGCCGTGACTTCCAGGTCGCTGAGTTGCAGGAAGGCGTCGGTGTCCGCCACAGAAGAAAACCCTACGATCCCGCCTTTTGAGCGTTCAACCGCGCGACCTCCGCCGCCGAGATACCTTCGAGGACGAGTCCGTACGACAACCCTTCCTGAAGTTTGCGGCGAAACCGATTCGAGAGCGCCATCCTCGTGTATCGCAGCGTGAGTGGGCTCTGCTTCGTCATGTGGCGAGCCAATTCCCAGGCTCGCGGCAGCAGGGCTTCGCGAGGGACGACCTCGTTCACCGCGCCCAAGGCCTTCGCTTGCTCCGTGCTCAATTTCTGACCCGTGAGGAGGAAATAACGACCGCGGATCTCGCCAATGACTTCCGGCCACAGGATATGCAAGCCGTCACCGGGCACGATGCCGAAGGCGGGGTGAGGCGCATCCTGAAAGTAGGCATCTTCGGTGGCAATGACGATGTCGCAGAGCAAGGTGTATTCGGAATGCACCGTCACCGGCCCATTGATCGCTGCGATCATCGGGACCTGGATGTCGAGAATGTTCTCGAGGATCTTTGTGCCCTCGCGGAGGATCTTGTCGAATCCGATTGGCGTGGAGAAGTCGAAACCCTCCGGGGTGATCTGGGCACAGAATTCGTTGCCCGTGCCTGTCAGGATGACGACGTGGTTCTCGCGGTCATCGCCAATATCACGGAAGGCTCCAACGAGGGCTTCGTGCACGTATCCGTTGAACACCAGCGGTCCGCCTCCCGAATGCAGGGCGACCTCGAGGATTCCGTCCTCTCGCTTCATCCTCACGTTTTCGTACTTGCTGCGATAGTTGTCGAACACGGCCTTACTCACTTTCTTGGGGTTCCATTATCCGCCGGCGAACGCTTACCATCAAGGACCTTGCCGCGGAAACTGATGCCTCTCTACGGGCTCACTTCACAACGAGCCCTTGACGAGCTGCGCGGAGAGCAGCGGCGAATCCGCTATAGGGACGATCTGATTGTCGCCGGCCTCCCGCAAACAGTTTACTGACATGATGGATTCTTTGTCGGCCCGTTGACACTGAATTGAAAGACGTCCGGCCGCGCGTAGTGGCCCGAGACGTCCAGCGTCATGACCGCCTGATCGATTTCGCTGAGATCAAGGTCGGCGACAATTAACTCTTCGCGATCATAGACCGGCTCAACCACATAGCGGGTATCCGGGGCGATGATCGCGCTGCCGCCACGTTCCACCAACTTTCCACGTTGGTTGGTAACCGTACCTTCGGCGACCTCTTTGGGAATGTCGCTCTTCGCCATCATCAAGCCGACCGCAAGCACAAAACATCGGCCCTCAAACGCGTAGTGCCGGCTGCAGAGCTGATGGAGCTCGTGGACGGTAGGCCATAACGCGACGTGCACATGTTCACCCGAATTGTGCAAAGCCATCCGAGCCAGTGGCATCCAGTGTTCCCAGCAGATCAGGCCGCCAATGCGCGGACCGCGCTCGACTGCTTTCAGGCCGCCTCCATCGCCGTTTCCCCAAACCATTCTCTCGGTATAGGTCGGCACGAGCTTGCGGTGGTGGTTCGCAAGTGTCCCGTCGGAAGTGACGGTCAGAATGCTGTTGTACAGGGTGCCGCTGCCTGGCCCGGCGTCCACACGCTCGTTGACGCCGATCACGACGTTGATGTCGAGACGCGCGGCGGATTTCTGCAGAGCCTCGATTTCCGGGCCGGGCACTCTCACGCTGTTCTCCCGCAGGCGCGCGAATACCTGCTTGGTCGGCGCATGATCCCAGAAGGCGACCTTGGGAGAAACGTCCAACCAGGCGGGATAGCCAGATAGCCAAGTCTCACCGAAAGCTACCAACTCCGCTCCTCGTCGCTTTGCCTCCCCGAGCAAGCGGATGGCCTTCTTCAGGCTGGCGGCCATATCCAGATAGACCGGCGCAAATTGCGCGAGGGCTACTCGAAAGCTTCTGTGTTTCGCCACGGTTTTGGATCTGGTCGCTACCGGGCTTTTACCCTTCGTCATCTGCAGTGGTGGTCGTCCGGCGAGCCGACGCGACCGATGCCGCCCGACGCTCCGAAGATGAGGGCTACCCTGGTCATGGTTTTACCCCCTTCGTCGCGTCGATCGCGGCGAGGATCTGGTCGATCGACGGCCGCACCTTGTAGTCCGGGTCCGAGTGGGCCCAGCGCACGACACCGCTGCGATCGACGAGGAACAAAGCCGGGATCGCGATCTCGTGATGCGTCTTGCCGGAGTAGCTCTCGAGATCGACCCCGAAGCCCCTCATCTTCGCGTATTCCTCTGCGTCGACCTTCTTGACGACATGAAATGCCTCGATGATCCTGGCGTCGGTGTCGCTTAGCACCGGGAACGGAATCGAGTACGTCGCGGACAGCTTGGCGCCCGCCTCCGGCTTGTCGACGCTCACCGCGACCGGCGTGACGCCCCGTTTCTGAAACTCGGGAAACCCGGCGGTGAGGGCATGGATCTCGGTGTTGCAGTACGGACACCAGCCCCCGCGATAGAAGGCGAGCAGGATCGATCCGCGGGCGTACAGCGATGACAGCGCCACATCCTTACCATCGAGGTCGCGTGCGTGGACATCGGGCACGCGCTGACCGACGGGGATCCCCGTGTTGGGTGCGAGCACACCGAGCCGGCCGCTCGGTGTCGGGCTGTATGCCTTGCGCATGGGCGTCGCGCTTGCGGCCGCTGTAGCGGATGGCTTGTTCGAATCGTTCGACGACTTGGACCAGCTGGCGAGGAGCATCGCCATGGCTGCGGCGATGAGGCGCAGGTAGCGGATCGCGATCATGACGGTCTCCGTCTGGCGAGCGTCGCGTCGAGCCGGCGCTCGACCCGACGGAGCTGGCTCGCGAGCAGCTCGCGAGACCGCAGCGAGTGAGCGACGAGTATCGTGCCCTGCACGCTTGCGACGAGCTCGGCTGCCTGCGCGCGGGCCCCGCGCTTCACGAAGCCGAGCTCGCGGAATTGCGCCTCGGCCCAATCGATGTAAACAGCAAGCAGGCGCGAACCCGCCGCCGCGAGCGGCGCATCGGCGCCGAGCTTCTCGAGCTCCTGACACAGGCTGCCGTGCGGACAGCCGAAGGCCATGATCGCGTCCGCGAAGTCGAGCGGTGCGCGCACGAGGCGTCGTAGCCGCGCTTTGGGGTCGCGGTGCGCCGAGACCCACCCGGCGAACAAGGTCCGCAGGTCGGACTCGTGCGACGAGATCACCGCCTCCGCGAGCGCCTCCTTCGTCTTGAAGTAGTAGTACACGTTGCCGAGCGGCACGTCTGCGCTACTGGCGACGTCGGCCAGCGTCGTTCGCCCGAAGCCTTGCTGGTGCAGCAAGCGCTTCGCGGCGCCGATCAGGAACGACCGCTTCTCCTGGGATGCATATGCCGGTACCATATAAGTTAGCAAACTAACATAAAAGAGCGAGATGTCAAGTCGCCCCGTTCCCCACCCGGATCTGATTTTCAGACATGGCGGACTCGTCCCGGGGGTCCTGACGCTCACGATCGTCGCAACAAAGGGGCGAACATCAGATCGCGGTGCTGGTGCGGTGCGAGTTGGTACCGACCAGAGATTTCCGAGGGGGACCCGCGGAGAGAGCATGACCTCAGGTGGCTCATGCCGCCCTCGGTGCTTTTTGGCTCGGTTCTCCGGGGCGAAGCGTGGTGGGTGCCCAGCGATGCTCTCCCGGAGGACCGCGCGGAATCGGATTCCATCGACCAGCCCATCGGATCATGGTCATGCTCTCACCCTATCGGGGTATTCTCTTCCCTCATGAATTCGCAGGCCATGCTCGGTTCCGCAATGTGGTCCTTGTTGCGAAACAAGCTCCGAAGCTCGCTCACCGTACTGGGTATCACGATCGGGATCGCCGCCGTGATCTGCGTCGTCGCGATCGGCAAAGCGGGTCAGGCGCGCGTGGAACAGCAACTGAGTAATCTCGGCGACAACTTCGTGTGGATCGAGGCCGGAGGACGCGGCGTCAACGGCGTGCGCACGGGACCTCGCGGGACAAACACGCTGACCCTCGGGGACGTTGCGGCGATCAAGGCTCAAATTCCCCTCATCAAGAATGCTTCTCCCAACGTCGATTCCTCGAGCCAGATCATCTATGGAAACCAGAACTGGTTCACGACGTTTCGCGGTGTCGCCCCCGAGTATTTCGACATCAAGCGCTGGTTCGTCGATGAGGGCGCTATTTTTTCCCAGGATGATGTGGAGCGCGCTGCCGACGTTTGCGTCATCGGCCGCACCGTTCGGTTCCAGCTCTTCGGGCTCGAAGATCCGATCGGAAAGGTAATCCGATTGAAGGACATGCCCTGCAAGGTGGTTGCGACGCTCAAGCCCAAGGGACTTTCTCTCTCCGGCCAGGACCAGGACGACACCATCATCCTCCCCTACACGACGGCCAAGAAGAAACTGCTGGGAGTCACGTGGCTGGATGACATTCTCTGTTCGGCAATTTCCCAGAACGTCGTCAAACTCGCTGGACAACAGGCGCGAAGTCTGCTGCGCGAACGTCACCACCTCCGGCCGGAGGAAGAGGACGACTTCAACATCCGGAATCCTGAGGATGTCATCCAGGCCCAGCTCGAAGCCAGCCGTACCCTCACAATCCTGCTCATCGTGATCGCGTCGATCTCGCTTATCGTCGGCGGCATCGGCGTCATGAACGTCATGCTCGTGTCGGTGACGGAACGCACCCGCGAGATCGGCGTGCTGGTGGCCGTTGGCGCGACCGAAGAGGCAATTCAGCTCCAATTCCTTGGCGAATCGGTGCTGCTGAGCCTGGTCGGCGGCGGTGCCGGCGTCGCGATGGGTGTCACAACGTCTTTGTTCCTGGGCCGTGCGATGAGCTGGCCCATGAAGCTCTCGGCCGAGGCGGTGCTGCTTGCGGCACTCTTCTCTGTGGCGGTCGGCGTGTTCTTCGGGTATTACCCCGCTCGAAAAGCCTCCCGGCTCGACCCGATCGAGGCTTTGCGCTATGAGTGAAGCGGTCGAAGACCCGTCCGGGCGATGGATTTTCAGGAGTCGCAAAACCTGGCTGCTCGGGACCGCCGTCGTCGCGATCGGGGCGGCGATTGCCGTCGCGCTGCTCCGAAGAGGCGACGACTGGCATTACTTGACCGCAAAGGT
>JBOHTC010000104.1:0-35840 GCA_050733495.1 Gemmatimonadaceae bacterium
TGTTGCGCCCCTGCTTCGCCGAGCCGCCGGCCGAGTCTCCCTCAACCAAATAGATCTCGCACAAAGCCGGATCCGAAAGTGAGCAATCGGCCAACTTGCCAGGCAAGTTGCCCACATCTAGAGCTGACTTCTTTCGAGTGAGATCGCGCGCTTTCCTCGCCGCTTCGCGCGCCAGCGCGGCCGAGACTGCTTTCTCGATAACGATGTTCGCAACACGCGGGTGCTCCTCGAGGTACGCGCCGAGCTGCTCGTTGACGACACTCTTTACCGCGCCTTCGACTTCGGAGTTGCCGAGCTTCGTCTTCGTTTGCCCTTCGAACTGCGGCTCGCGCACCTTCACGCTCAGCACGCCGGTCAGACCTTCACGCACGTCGTCGCCGCTCAGTGTGAAGTTCGCCTTCTTGAGCGCGCCACTCTTCGCCGCGTAGTTGTTGATCGTACGCGTCAGCGCCGACTTCAAACCCGTCAGGTGCGTTCCACCCTCGTGGGTGTTGATGTTGTTGACGAACGAGAAGACGTTCTCGTTGTAGCCGTCGTTGTACTGGAGCGCCAGCTCGATGTCCACTCCATCGCGCTCGGCTTCGATGTACACGATCTCCGAGTGCAGACATTTCCGCTTGTCATTGAGGAACGCGATCATCTCCTTCAAGCCGCCCTTCGCGTGGAAGACTTCCGTCTTCTCCTCGCCGACTCTCTCGTCCTTGATCGTGATCAACAGGCCCTTGTTGAGATACGAGAGCTCGCGCAGCCTGTTCGCCACCGTCGCGTAATCGTACTTCAGCTCGGTGAAGATCGTGTGATCGGGCTTGAACCACACCGTGGTTCCGCGCGTCTTTACGTCGGCCTTGTTGAGCACCTGGAGCTTCGTCACGGTGTACCCACGCTCGAAGTCCATGTAGTACTCCTTGCCGCCTCGACGCACCCACACCTTGAGCTGCTCCGACAGCGCGTTCACGACGGAGACGCCCACGCCGTGCAATCCACCGGAAACTTTGTAGGAGCTCTTGTCGAACTTCCCGCCCGCGTGCAGCACGGTCATCGCGAGCTCGACGCCTGGAATCTTTTCAGTGGGATGGTTGTCGACCGGGAATCCGCGACCGTCATCGATGACGGTGATCGAGTCGTCGGGATGGATCGTCACATCGACTTTCGTCGCGTAGCCCGCCAGTGCTTCATCGATGGAGTTGTCGACTACTTCGTACACCAGGTGATGGAGACCTCTCGAGGACGTGCTCCCGATATACATGCCGGGACGTTTGCGAACTGCCTCGAGACCTTTGAGAACCTGTATCTGACCAGCGTCGTATTTCGAGCTGCTGATCTCTGCTGCGGATTTCGCCATTAAACGCGGGGGAATTTTGCGAGATCGACGTGCCGAAGACACGCCGAATTTGGGTTTTCTTATAGACTTGAAATCTAACCCTTCCGCGAGGGGAACGCAACCTCAGCAGCTATTCATAACCGCTTGTGTTGCACTAACTTAGAGCGCGTCGACACCCATACGGTCTTTGTGGCGCCAGCCGCCAAAAATGGAATCAAAACGCGCGTCACTCCCGGCCCGCTCGGCAACACCCGCGCGTTCGAGCCGTCCGCGCCAGGTTTGCGATCTGGCGTCTGGGGCAGGAAGACCCCGCGCTCTGGCGCGCCGCTATCCGGTAACGCTGGCGATCGCGTAACGGCGGCGATCCGGTTGTGCAGAGGTCTAGCGCATCAGCTGCAGTCGGATTTTCCTGATCCGCGAGCGACCCGCCTTGGCGTTGAGGGCGCGCAGGATTTGCGGCTCCATCAGCGAGAGCTCCGTCATCCAGGCGTTCGTCTTCACCGACACGAAAAGCGTCCCGTCCGGCGTCACAGAAATCGGTTTGGTCACCGTCGCGATCTGCTTTCCGACCAGCGATTCCCACTCGGGAACAACCTGCGCCGCTTCGACGCGCTCCTCGAGCTTCGCTGCGCGCAGAAACGATCCGACGACGTTGGCGATCGGCTCAGGTTTTCTTTTTTTCTCTTCGGGATCGCGCTTTCTCACTGACCGCAGCTCGTTGGCAAAGTCCAGAACTCGGCGACCGCGACGATCAGCCGCAACTTTCGACCTGATCGACTTCCGGAACTCGACCGGCCCGGTAGCTCGTCACTTTTTTCCCGTCGGTCTCGAAGACGATGTGATGATTCGCATCCGACGGAGTCACGGTGAGATAATGTCCGCCACTCACGTACTTGTGCGGTGTCGACACGACCTTGCCCGGATATAGCGACTTGATGCGCGCTTCTGAGTCTCCGATTCGCGCGCCGGCAGCTGTGGCGATGCTGCCACTTCTGACATCGACGCGTGCAACTATACCGTCCTGGAGCATTACCGCCAGGCCCGCGGGAGCTTTGGTGAGGACGGCGTACGTGCAGCCTGACGTTCCGCCTTTGGGCGCGGCGAATCCGCCACCTATCGCCTTCGCGGCCTGCGCGATCGTCATCCCGACCCGAATTGGGCTGATGCCATCTTCCGTCACCTTCATACCGCTGCGCGAAGCGCCGTTCGCAGACGTGCCAGCCGTGGCACTGCTCGTATCCGAAGAAGCCGGCCTCGATGCCGATGGCGGAGGCGGCGAAGCGGTGCTCGCGGACTCTGCCGGCGCGCCGTTCATTCTCGCGCCCAAACCGGACGTATCCATAGCGGCCGATGTGTCAGTCTGCTTTTCGGTCTTGACCGCGCATGCCATCAGCGCACAGACCAACAACATTTGCAATCTCACGTCGTCACCGCCTCTTCGAGGGAATAGGTCGTCGGATCCTGCCGGTAAAACTGCTGCAATTGCATGAAGAGCGCCGGATGCCTTTTCCTGAGCGCGCGCGGACGCTCGAAGAACGCCTCTGTGATCACCGCGAAAAACTCCGCGGGATTGGTCGCGCCGTATGCGTCGATCAGTGTTTCCTCGCCCGCGTTTGACGCACGACGCAGCGCGCTGAACTCGGCACGCATAACCCGTCCCCAGGCCAGATAATCGCGGTGGGTATCAAGGTCAGGGGTTCCGTCGCTGCTCGAGTTCTCAAAGTCCAGTTGGTGCGCGAATTCGTGCAGCACGAGGTTCTGCCCATCACTCGGCGCCGCCGCACCGCGACGCACCGCATCCCACGCCAGCACCAATGCGCTCAAACGTTGTCCGGTGTGACCCAGCCGGTCTTCGCCGCCCTCTTCCCAAATTCCGCCGCCGATGTGGCGATCTTCGTTCGCCGTGTACCCCGACGGATAAACGATGATCGAGATCAGCTCCGGGTAGTACTCGGTATCGCGATGCAGCAGGAGCATGCACGCCTGGCCCGCGATCGTGACGCGAATCTCTTCGGTCATCTCGAGTCCGCCGGCGCCCTCGAAATGTTTCTCCGCCATGAAGACCTGGACGTGGCCGAGCAGCTCGGCTTGGTCTTCGGGGGTGAGGCGGTTGAAGACAGGAAGATTGCGCTCGAGAATTGCACGCCACGCAACCGGTGTGGGCTTCGAGCGAAGTCGCGCACGGCGGCGCGACTTAAAGAGATCCAGGAGCATTAGAGAAGATTAAGCTCCGGGCCGCCCGGGCGAGAGATCGCCCGCTTTGTTACAGCTTGGCTTTGGCCAGACAGATGTCGGGCAGGAGCTCGGTCGCGCGCACGACGTTCGGGTTCGACGGATCGCGCATTGGCGGCTTGGTGAGTCGAACGCCGATTTGCGTGAGGAGGTCGCAATCGAGTGCGGGGTTGGCGAGGAGCTGGCCGATGACGTCGTTGTCCGTCGACGTACTGGCGATCTGCTGCAGCACATCGTGCGGCGTCGCGGGATTGACGGCGAGCCAGCGGTCAAGACCGGAGATCGTGCGTGGTCGCTCGTAAAGCTCTCGCAGGATGTCGGGCGGCGTGTGGCGGTGCATCGCGAGGGCCTGGAAGAAATAATCGGGGTTGGGGTGCGTCCTGTACACGCGCGTCAACGTTTCCGCGCTCGTCGCGGGGCTGCGAACCGCCTCCAACGCAATGCCGAGGTCGGGCGAGCTCGCGAGACTGTCGAGAATTTCTGGCGAGATGGAATCGTGCGGAAGCGCCGCGATGACGAAGGCCCGGTCATGTATTCTCGCCTTGATGCTGCTGTCGAGATATGCGCCGCCGTGTTCTGGATTCTGTTTGAGCGCGGCGTCGATCATCTCGCGGTCTGCTGTGATTCGCGCGGAAGCTGCGATTCCAGCGGTGGACGATCTCGATTGATGGATCGCCCAGACGGCCGCGACGATCGTCAACGCGGCGAAAAAAAGACCCCACCCGACCGATCGCGCTATTCTGGCTATGGCTTGATTCCCACCGCTCGCCCAGCGTGAGCGGAAGCAACGCAAATCGTCGCCTCGTGGTGGACTGGAATTGCGACCGAAGATGCGATGAAGCACTGCCGGTGGGCCTCGTCGTGCAGCGTTAGCGCGAGCTCCTTGTCGGCATCCGGTGCGATTGTCACGACCGGCCGCAGAGTCACGTCTTCGAACTTGCCGCTGCCATCCGGATTGATCGTCATCGTACCGCTGGCATCGTCCTCATACGCGACGACCGCGACGCCCTTGCGCGCGCAGAGCGCGAAGTAGCTGAGTAGATGACACGACGACAGCGAGATGACGAACAAATCTTCCGGATTGTAGCGCGTCGGATCGCCACGAAAAATCGGGTCAGCGCTCCCATGAAGATCTGGTTTGCCATCGACGTGGACAGTGTACTTGCGGTTGTAGCTCTGGTACGCGAACGGCTCATCACCAACCGCGCCGTCCCACGTCAGGCGGGATTTGTATTCGTGAGTTTTCATTTACGGTAACCGCCTCGAAAAAAGGACCGGACAAAACGGCACCCACATCGCGCCGCGGTTGACATCCGGATGGTGCCGCTCCTACTGGGTAATCGATCCATCCCTGATTCTCGATCGCTCCAGGCGCATCAAGCCCGGAGGAATATCTGATTCGCGCGGCACTACCAGAATTGTCTGACCAACCCCGCGATCCTCGAGCATCAACAAAATTCGCGACGCGCGATGGATGTCGAGCTCCGCGAACGGATCGTCGAGCAGCAGCACCGGCTCGGCGCCGGCGTGATCTCGCAATGTCGCCGCCTCGAGCATGCGGAGCGCGATTGCAGCCGTACGCTGCTGGCCGGCGGAGCCGAACAGACGGATGTCGCGGCCGTCGATGGTGAGCTCAAGATCGTCCCGGTGCGGGCCGACGTGGGTGATTCCCCGGCGCATGTCGAGTCCGCGCTTCTCTTCGAAGGCGGCGAGGAGGACGTCGTGCCGAGCCTCCGATTCGGCGAAAGGACTCACGTAGCGCATCCGGGCGTCTTCTTTTTCTCCGATCGATTGCGCCAGACGCGTGAACTCACCGTTCCAGTCGTTCACCCATTTCGCGCGCGTCTCTATGAGCAGAGACCCATGCTCGGCCAGCGCGGGCTCCCACACCGAAACTTCGGAATCATTGGCGCCGCGCCGTGTTGCGTTGCGGAGGGCGGCGTTCCGACGAGCGAGATTGGCGCGATAGTGCTGGAGAGCGTGGAGGTATCTACGATCGGTGAGCGACAAGAGCAAATCCAGATAACGCCGTCTCTCGCTGGGCGCCCCGATGATCATGTCCAGATCACGGGGCGAGAACATGACCGACGGCAAATTGCCGAGTGCGTCGCTGAGGCGGCGGGGGCCGAGGCCGTCGACGGTAACCTTTTTCTTTTTTGCACCGCGATCGAATCCGACGGCGAGCTCGTGCGCATCCGGGCTGTGCGCGTGCGCCGACAGGTGAAACCCCGACGACTCGAATCGGGTCAGGTCCTGATCGCGCGCGTCGCGCATCGAGCGGAGAATCTCCAGGTAGTAGATCGCCTCGAGGAGATTGGTCTTGCCGTGCCCGTTGTCGCCGATGACAGCAAGCCCTTCGGCGGGCAGGTCGAGGTCGACGCGCTCGAGGTTTCGAAAATCCCGGATCGCGATGTTGTCGAGTCGGATGCGGTCTGGCACCGTGACGCCGGCCTTTGTCGGCGAGGGAGATTCGGCCACGGCACTACTCATTTTCCCTTGAACGCCGGAGCGCGCTTCTCCATGAAAGCGCGAGTCCCTTCGCGCATGTCGTCTGTCGCGGCGAGCAGGCCAAAGTGATTCGCCTCGAGGATGAGTCCTTCCTCGAGCGACATCTGCAATCCACGATCGATTGCTTCGATGCAGAGTGCGACGGCGAGCGGACCGTTGGCGAGAATCGTCTTCATCATGCTTTTCGCTTCGTTCATCAGCTGGTCGGTCGACACAACCTTGTTCACGAGCCCGATGCGATAAGCTTCGGCGGCGTCGATCATCTCGCCGGTGAGAAGCAGCTGGTTCGCGCGTCCCTTGCCGACGAGTCTCGGAAGACGCTGACTTCCACCGTACCCAGGGAGAAGTCCGAGCTTGCTCTCGGGCTGTCCGAATTTCGCGGCTTCCGATGCAATCCGAATGTGACACGCCATCGCCAGCTCGCATCCTCCGCCGAGCGCGAAGCCGTTGACGACGGCGATCACAGGCTTGGGGCAGGTCTCGAATCTGCGGAACACATCCTGCCCTGCACGGGCTCGTGCCTTCGCGAGGACCGGCGTTTGATTCGACAGCTCGGAAATGTCCGCACCCGCGACGAACGCGCGTCCGGCGCCGGTGAGCAACGCGCCTCCGATCGAATCGTCGACTCGAATCTGGTCGATCGCGTGCCCCAGCTCGGCGATCGTCGGGTCGTTCAGCGCGTTGAGCTTGTCGGGCCGGTTGACCGTCAGAGTTGCGACACGGTCCGCGATTTCAAGCGTCAGGAATTTGAAGGGCATCGAGATGTTATCGTTGATGAAATCGGCGCGGCTGCCGGCGTCCGCGGACGCAGCGTCGGCTCGTAAAATCTACCCAGAAAGTCTGATGGTGGGCGACGGCTGAATGGCTCAGAACTGGATCGTGCGGGAAGGATCGAAGTCGAAGGGATTCAGGTACGTCGGACCGGGCGGTCGCGTCGTAAAGGACAGGACGCAGCTCGAGCGGATCGACAAGCTCCGGATCCCGCCGGCGTGGCGTGGCGTTCACGTCTCGATGAATCCGCGCGGCGCGATCCAGGTCTGGGGCTTCGACGCACGCGGCAGGAAACAGTACAAGTATCACCAGCGCGCGGTCGAGAAGGGCGAGCTCCGCAAATACTACCGCGTTCGGCAGATGGCGCGTGACCTCCCCACACTCCGCGCGCGCATCATGCGCGATTTTCGGCGGAAAGAGCTCGGCAAAGAGAAAGTCTGCGCGGGCATAGTTCTTCTCATGTCCCAGAGCTTCTTTCGCGTCGGGAGCGAGCGCTATCAGAAAGAAAACAACACCTTCGGCATCACTACGATGCGGAAGTCCCACGTCAGTGTGTTAGACGATACGGCGGAATTCGAGTACCGTGGCAAGAGATCGATCACGCAGCGAAACGTCGTCGTCGGTAAGGATCTCGTCCGATTCGTCAGCCAACTTCTCAAGACGCCGGGCGCGAGGCTGTTCAGATATCTCGAGGACGGAAAGTGGCAGGACGTGAACTCCGGTGATGTGAACGATTACATCGAGCATATCGCTCAGTTCCCGTACACCGCGAAGGATTTCCGGACCTGGGGCGGTACGTTGCGCGCTGCGACAGTGCTGGCGGAGCTGGGAAGCGGGAAAAGCCAGGCCGAGCGCAAGAAGAACGTCGTCACCGCACTCAGGCTCGTTGCGTCGGAGCTCGGAAACACGCCCACCATCTGCAGAAAGTCCTACGTACACCCCGTAGTCGTGATGAAGTATCTGCGGAGCGGAACCACGATAGAGCTGCCGAAGAGCTTGAGGAAACCCAACTCGAACGGAGTGGCCCACGCGCCCGAGGAAGAAGCGCTAATTTCCTTTCTCGACGAGTTCTTTCCAGAGCGGCGCAAGACGCCGCGGGAGGCGTGACGCTATGAAGCAGCTGAAGAGACTCATTCCGGTACCGACTCGCACGATTTCACTTTTCGTGCTGGCGTGCGCGATCTGCACTATCGCCACCGGTTGCAAGAAGAAGGGCGGCGGCTACTTCGCGCCCGCGCCAACGCCGGTGCGTACCGCCCACGTGGCGCGCTAGACCCGGAACAGGCGGCTGTTTGATCGGTCGCGCGGACATAAGCCGCGTCAGTCAATGAAACACGTCCTCGCGATCGATCAGGGTACTACAGGCACGACGGCTCTTGTCATTTCCGCCGAAGGCAACGTCGTTGGTCGCGGATATCAGGAGATCACCCAGCACTATCCGCAGCCGGGTTGGGTCGAGCACGATCCAGACGAGATTCTCGAGCGCACTCTGCTCGCGGCACGCGAAGCCATCGCGACGAGTCTCGTCGTGCCGGACGTTATCGGCATCACGAACCAGCGCGAGACGGTTGTGCTCTGGCATCGCGACACGGGAAAGCCGCTCGCTCGCGCGATCGTGTGGCAGGACCGCCGCACAACCGATCGCTGCGCGGAGCTCAAAGGCCGCGCAGCGTGGATCGCCGAGCGTACCGGTCTTCGTCCGGATCCGTATTTCTCGGCGACGAAGATCGAGTGGCTGCTCAAGAAGCCGGAGATCGCGTTTGTCGCGCGCAACGGACGACTCCTGATTGGCACGATCGACACGTGGCTGATCTGGAAGCTCACTGGTGGTCGCGTGCACGCGACCGATCCCACGAATGCGTCGCGCACGCTCCTGTTCGATATCCAGAAGCTGCGCTGGAGCAAAGAGCTATGCGCGCTCTTCCATGTTCCGGTCGAGGCTCTGCCTGAAGTCCGTCCGTCGGCCGGTGATTTTGGGAAAACGGTGACGGCATTCTTCGGGAGATCGATCCCCATTATGGGAGTCGCCGGCGATCAGCAGGCCGCGCTCTTTGGTCAGGGGTGCTTCCGCGAAGGTCAGGCGAAGAACACCTACGGCACCGGCGCGTTTCTTCTGCTCAACACGGGAAAGAAAATTCCCAAGGCGACCGAGGGGTTGCTGGCGACGGTTGCCTGCGATGAGCAGGGAGGCGCGGCCTACGCGCTCGAGGCGTCGATTTTCATCGCCGGCGCAGCGATACAATGGCTGCGCGATGGCCTTGGGATTTTGTACAACCCCGCCGAGAGTGAGCGACTGGCGCGCATGGTCGAGTCGAACGACGGCGTCTACTTCGTGCCTGCGCTTGTCGGGCTCGGCGCACCAAACTGGGAGCCAAGGGCACGCGGGGTTATCGTCGGCATCACGCGCGGAACGTCGCGCGCGCATTTCGCGCGAGCGGCGCTAGAGGCAATGGCGTACGGAACGGCTGAAATGCTCATGGTGATGGCAAAGCGCGGCAAGGTAAAGTTCGAGTCTCTACGCGTGGATGGTGGGGCGTCGGCGAACGGCTGGCTGCTTCAGTTCCAGTCCGACATTCTCGGGATCACAGTGGAGCGACCAGAGATGATCGAGACGACCGCCTTGGGCGCCGCGGGATTGGCGGGAATTGCGGGAGGCGTCTGGAACAGCGCGGACGAATTCATCGGCACTACGCGGTTTACGCAATTCACGCCGGCGGTGCCGAGGGAATTCGCCGAGGAGCTGATAGAAGGTTGGCAGCGGGCGGTGCGGGCGGCGTTGTACTGGGCGCGCGACGCCGGGGGTGGGCAGCCAAAAGGAAAAACCCGGCGAAAATCCAGGACGGCCCGGAAATCAAAGGCGCCCCAGAGATTGAAAACGGCGCGAGGTTCGAAGAAGGCACGAAAATCGAAGGGTCGGAACTGACGCCGCCAACGAGCATTTCCCGTAAACGCTAGATGTAGAGCCGCGGATCCATATCGATGACGAGAACCGAGCTCATAATTGGCGGTTTCATAGCTGCACTTGTGTTAGCTACACCGCTGGTGTTTCTCGTTATCAGAATGTGCAGGCCGGCCAACCGTGCGCTGTTAGTTGCGGCATCGTGGGTCCGTGTTCTTGGCCTCTTGCTCGTCCCGGTTGTCGCCTGGCTTTGGGTGATCTTTCGAGCCAATAACATCTCGGTGCACATCAACGGCGTCGTTGAAATTGCGCTAGGGCTTCTTTGGATCGTCGCCATTTATCTCGTGTGGCTCGCCGCGCCCGTCGCTGCAGTGAGGTGGATTGTTTTGAAATTGATGGATCGCGGATTGAAGCGCGCGGAAGTAGTGCTCGTTCTGTTTGCGATTGCGCTCACACCGGCGATATCAGGAGCTCAAGACACCACGAGCTCGACCGCTGCCAACACTCGGCGAGAGATTGTTCGCGGGCAGGTCACGACTATCGCCTTCGCCCACATCGCCCCGCCGCATCAGGACGCCTGGTTCGGCATCGACAAGCTCAAGCACTTCTTCATGTCGGTGTTCATCGAGAGCGTGACTTACAGCGCGCTCCAGGCGGCGCACGTGAAACATCGATCCGCCCTGGGCGGCGCAATCGGAGTGACGATGGCGGTGGGCGTCGGACGCGAGATTCACGACTCGCGAATTCCGGGCAATTTGTTCAGCGTGCGCGATCTGACCTGGGATGCTGTTGGCGCGGCCGCGGGCGCGGTACTGTCGTCCCATACCATTAGATAACTCAGCTCAGCGAATATGCACGGGAGTCCAGGTGTCAAACCCGACGGCCCCGACAATCGTTCCAGTGACCGCGCCAAGAAACCCCAAAAGGGCACCGTCCAGGGTCGCCTCGCCACCGCGTCCCATATCCCCAAGCTGCACACACAACTGATCGCCGCTCGGGGGTGGGCAAGTCGGTCTGGAGTACGTCGCGTAGCCGGCCACCGCGCCGCCGACGACTCCGATCGCCAGGCCAATTAACGCGCCCTTCGCTTTCCAGGTATGATGGCCGGTCGAGACATCCAGTCGCTTGATGCCAAACTTGCTCAGGGTGTCGTCTGCCGCGGCGCCATCCCGGTGAAACACCAGCGTGTCTGCTGCGACGGCTAGCGCGGTCCCCATCTCGTCGGTGATGCCGAGGGCGGGGGAGAGAACACGTATACGCGCGCCGGCGGCAATGGGCCAATGCAGCGTCGTGTCAGTTTGGGCGCCCACAAACGTCGGTAGCGCCGCGGCAAGTGCAAACGCCATCTGAGCAATCTTCATCGCTTCCCCATAGTGAATCGATCCTCGAGTGTCGCGACCTGACGCGGGACGCGATTGGAACGGCAGTGAGTGCGGGTCCTATCGTCCTATACCATAAAGAATTGGGGAACAGCTACGGCAGGCGAACCGGAACCCAGGTGTCGGTTGCGAAACTTCCAATCAGCGCTCCGACGACCAGGCCAGCAGTCCCGCCCAATGCGGCCGCCATCGCCGAATCACCGCCACGTCCAAAATCAATACAAAGTCCGCAATTCTTCGGCTTCTGCCACGTCACGGCCGTTAAGCCTGCCGCCAAACCACCACCGACCAGCAAACCCCACCCCGCGCCCTTGAGTATGCGGGTGTGGGTTCCCTGCACAACTTCCATCCGATTGATGTCTGATACGGCCAGGGATCGATTGCCGACTTCGTTTGTGGGACGAAACACGATTGAATCAGCGGTCGCCGAAACGAGTATGCCTGTCTCCTTCTTTTCAGCAATCAGGGGCGAGAAGATCCGCACCCGCGAATCGCTGGCGACGGGCCAGGTGTGGTTGACCCCCTGCTGGGCGTGGGACGCAAAGGGCGCAACGAAGACCAGCGCGCACAGCATCGAGTTGATTCGCATCGTCCTATCTCCATCCAAAGGTTTGGAGTGGCATAGTACCATCGGCGCGTCCATTTTACCGGTCGGGCGAAGCGTGGCCTATACGTAAGCTGACGTAGAAGCGGGAAGCGGGAAGCGGGAAGCGGGAAGCGGGAGGCGGTGGGCCGGATGCGGGCCGAGGGTTATCCCCGAAGTTGAGCGAGCTGCTCGCGCAGCACCCGCAGCGCGAGATCGATAGTTCGTCGATGCGTCCGAAACCCGAGCGCCGCCATTCGGATTGTGAAACGATCATCGATCGTCGTCGACGAAAAGAATATCCGGCCATCCTTCCGCGCTCCGTCGGCAATCGCTCGATTCCACTCGTTGGTCTGCTCGAGCGACGCCCCGGCCGGCGCCCAACGAAAAATCACGATCGAAAGATCAGGAGACGGCCCAACCTCGAAGCCGAGCTGCTGGACCTCGTCATAGAAATAGGTCGCGAGGAGCAATTTTTCCTCGAGTGCTGCGCGGAATGGCTTCACTCCGAGCAGAATGAGAGGCAGCCACATCCGGAGGGCGCGGAATGGTTTCGACAGCTCCGCCGATACGTCCGCCGGTGAGATCTCTCCCGGCTCACGAGTGGCGTCCTGCATGTAATGACCCGAGTAGCTATGAGCGGCCGCGAGCAGCTTGACGTCGCGGACGAGCACCATCCCCGATCCCCATGGAAGGAAGAGCCCTTTGTGCGGGTCGAGTATAACCGAGTCGGAGCGCTCGATCCCCTTGAGCATCCGCCGGCCGTGATCGGTCAGCAGAAAAAAACCGCCATAAGCAGCGTCGACGTGGAACCAGCATCGTTCGCGCTCAGCAATCGTCGCAATCTCGTCAAGCGGATCGACTGCGCCAGTGTCGGTGGTCCCCGCCGCGGCGATGATCAGCCAGGGCTCAAGACCCTTCGCTCGATCGCTGGCAATCGCCTCGGCAAGCGAATCCGGGCGCATCCTGAACCGGTCTTCCATCGGGATGTAATGGAGCTTCGCTTCGCCGAGTCCGGCAATGCGAAGCGCCTTGTCGATGGAGTGATGAGCCTGTTCTGTGAGATACACAACTGCCCGCGCAAAATCCGCCGACTTGAGTCCGTGCGCGTCCCTCGCGGTGGTGATTGCCGCAAGATTCGCGAGACTGCCACCGGACGCGATATTGCCACCCGCGCCGGCGGGGTATCCGACGAGATCCGCGGCCCATCGTACGAGCATGTTCTCCATGCGGACAGGCCCGGGCCCAGCGAAAAACACCCCGGCGTATTTGTCGCTGACGCCGGCGAGGAAATCGCCGAGCGCGGCGTGATAGAGATTGCTGCCGGGGATGTAGGCGAGGTAACCGGCGGCGGCGGGGTTTGCGCCCGGGCGCAAGACATCGCGCTCTAGCAGCTCTATCGCACGCTCGATTTCGATTCCGTGTTCCGAGATGGGCTCGTCGAGAAGTCCGATGCCTTTGTCGTCGATTTCCTCGTAACCTTTGATGGAACGCAGTCGCCGGATGAAGCGCTCGGACGCGGCGACGATGGCATTGCGCAGCTTTTTGCGGCGGTTGGCGCCCGGGTCGAGGGCGCGCGAGGCATTTTCGAGCTGCCTGAGGCGCGCCAGGAGGGCGTCTCGGTCGGCACTCTGCGGCGATCTTTCCTCGGTGATTCTGCTCATGGTAAGGGTCGGCAAGTTAACGCCCACGCCCCGCGAGCGGCATTATCTCTGGACGTCCATCTGTCTATATTCAGCTTTGTGAAGCCACGCACCAAGTTCATTATCGGCGGCGCACTCGTCATCGGTACGGCCGGATATCTCGCCGCGAGCGCGATCAAGGACACGGGCGTCTATTATCTGACGCCCGCCGAGCTCTCCGCCAAGACCAAATCGGATCCGACGTTTTACGAGACCGGCGTCAAAGTCGGCGCACGAGTCGTGAACGGTTCGATCGTGCGTGATCCCGGCGGCATGCGGGTGGCGTTCAGGATGACGGACGGCGCGCAGACGTACGACGTCGTCTACCGAGGGATCACTCCCGACACCTTCACTGATGGCGTGGATGTCGTCGTGGAAGGACGACTCGGCCACGACGGAACATTCCGCGCGACGACGCTCCTCGCCAAATGCGCGTCGCGCTACGAGAACGCGCCCGAGAAATACAAGGAAACACCGGCCTACAAGAAAGCGGAGCAGCGGGCGTGATCCTGGTTGGAGAGCTGTCACTCTGGGTCGCTCTCCTCATGGCGACCTGGGCGGCAACGGTGTCTTTCGCCGGCGGGCACATGCGCCGCGGCGACCTGATCGAGAGCGGCGAGCGTGCGCTCTATGCAACGCTGGCGATGGTCATTCTCGCTTCGCTCGGACTCTGGACGGCGCTCCTCACCCACGACTTCTCGATCAAGTACGTCGCGTCGTTCACGAGCGCCAATCTTCCGAAGGTCTACACGATCACCGCGTTTTGGGGAGGGCAGTCGGGATCGCTGTTGTTCTGGGTGCTCATTCTCTCGATTTACACGGGAATAGCGATCTGGACCAACCGCACTAGCAATCGCGAGCTGATGCCGTACGTGTCCGGCACGCTCGCGCTGATTCTCGTCTTTTTCCTTGCCACGATCTGCCTCGGCTCCAATCCTTTCGAGCGTCTCGACTGGATTCCGCCCGACGGCCGCGGAATGAATCCGCAGCTCCAGAATCCCGGCATGGCGATTCACCCGCCGAATCTTTATCTCGGCTACGTCGGGACCTCGATTCCGTTCGCGTTCGCGATTGCCGCGCTGATCACCCGACGTCTCGATGCGGGTTGGCTCGCTGCGGTCCGTCGATGGGCACTCCTCTCGTGGTTCTTCAACACCGTCGGGATCGTGCTCGGAATGTGGTGGGCCTACGTCGAGCTGGGCTGGGGCGGATACTGGGCGTGGGATCCGGTCGAGAACGCGTCGCTCTTGCCATGGCTCGTGAACACCGCGTTCCTGCATTCTATAATGGTGCAGGAGAAGCGTGGGATGCTCCGCAAATGGAACGTCACTCTCGTAGTATCTGCGTTTCTGCTCTCGATCTTCGGGACGTTCATCACTCGAAGCGGCGTGATATCGAGTGTGCACTCCTTCGCGCAGTCGCCCGTCGGAAAATGGTTCGCTGGCTTTCTGATTGTCGCGATAATCGTCACGGCGTATCTCGTCTCAACGCGTCTCAAGGATTTGCGATCGACGGCCGAGCTGGAGAGCATGGTGAGCCGCGAGGCGGCGTTCCTCTACAACAATCTGGTGCTGGTGGGAATCGCGTTCTCGGTTCTTTGGGGCACTCTCTTCCCGATCATCAGCGAAGCCGTGCGCGGCAACAAGATCACCGTCGGCCCGCCGTTCTTTAACACCGTCAACATTCCGCTCGGCCTGCTGCTCCTGCTTCTGACCGGAATCGGACCTCTTATCGCGTGGCGACGCGCGTCGGTCGCGAACCTGAGGCGCCAGTTCCTGATTCCGGTTACGGCCGCGATCACGATCGGAGTTCTGGTCTTCGCCATCGGCGTACACAATCTCGCCGCGCTCCTCTCCTACACGTTCGGCGGGCTCGTTCTCGCTACGATCGTACAGGAGTTCTACAAGGGCGTCGGCGCGCGGCATCACATGTACGGAGAGTCGCGCTTCGTCGCTCTGCCGCGGCTCATCGCGCGAAATCGACGGCGTTACGGCGGCTACATCGTGCACCTGGGCGTCGTCGTGATCTTTGCGGCGTTCGCGGGTCTCGCATTCAAGCGCGAGTTCGATCTCACGCTCAATGCCGGCGATTCGAAGACCGTAGCCGACGCATGGGGCCACCGCTGGACTTTCGTGAATCAGGGGATCTCTCGGTACAACGTGTTGAACCGAGAGGTCACCGCGATCGCGCTCGACGTCAGTCGCGATGGGAATCCCGAGGGCGTCATCACCAGCGAGAAGCGGCAGCACGTCGATTCGCGCGGCAATCCGACCTTTGAGCCATCGACGGAGGTCGGACTCAAAGGGTCATTCAAGCAGGATGTCTACGTCGTGCTCGCGGGCGTGCGCGAGCTACCCACTCCGGGAGCAGCGAGCGGACCGTTGCCGAGTGGCCCGCTCGAGGCAGCAGAGATTCGCGTCACGTTCAATCCATTGGTGCGATGGGTTTGGCTCGGCGGCGCTATCATGGCGATTGGGGGATTGGTAGTGATGTGGCCGGCGGCGGATCGGAAGAGGGTGCAGAGCGGGTACGCCACGGTTTTGAAGCCGATGCCGATTGGAGAGCAAGTGCCGGATCTCGTGAGGGCGTCATGATGCTGACCCGACGCCAATTCATCCTGTCGATCCCAGCCCTGGGCCTCACGGCCGCCGCATTTCCGCGGCGCGTTCGCGCGGCGCAAGTTGCAGTGCAGACCTTCAACGGACCGATGGCAGACGCCGATGCCGTGTACAAAGCCGTTGCGCTCGCACCCAAGCCGAACGCTAAGCCGTCGATGACCGACGCCCAGCGCGATGATCTCGAGCACCAGATCCATTGCCAGTGTGGATGCAATCTCGACATCTACACCTGCCGCACCACCGACTTTGCGTGCAGCGTTTCGCCCGCGATGCACAGCGACGTCATGGGACTCGTAGCCGGTGGCCACGGCGCGCAGGAGATTCTTGACGCGTTCAAGGCTGTCTACGGTGAGAGAGTCCTGATGGCGCCCATAAAGAGCGGCTTCAATCTCGTCGGATATACAATGCCGTTTGTGGCGCTCGGCTCGGGTGCTATCCTCGTGGCGGCGCTTCTCCGACGGTGGAAATCGCGGACCCCGGCGACGGCGGCGGTGTCGCGCCCGGTTTTGGACGCGACCGATGGCGAGCTTGCCGCACTCGACGCCGCAGTCAGACACGACGCGTGACCGCGCTTCTCATCGGGACGCTCCTCGCGGTTGCGTCTCTTTGTTTCGTGCTCTTCCCACTGTTTCGACAGGATCTTCCCGACCCGACGCGAAAAGCGCGTGACATAAAGCCCCGACAGATTCTTGCCGTCGACGCTCTCCGCGAGCTGGAGTTCGATCGCGAGACGGGAAAGATCTCAGATTCCGATTACGAGCCCCTGAAGGCGCGATACACCGCACAGGCCCTGGCTGTGATGCGAGCCGGAAATTCTTCGGTGTGCGAAAAATGCGGTCCACGCCCCGAGCGGGACGCGCAGTTCTGCTCGAAGTGCGGATCGCCGCTCATCAGTTGATGCGGGCGCCGCTAGAGTCTTCGTGACCTAAGCTCATCAAGCACGCCGATTGCAATATCTTCCTCGAACCCGAGGAGCCGTCCAATGGCAGTGCGCGACGTCGTCGACGAAAACGGAGTAAAGTGGAAAGTGTGGTCGGTGCAGAAATCGGCCATCCACCCCAGAACTGCCGCCGAAGACTTTCTGGGCGATTACTCGGAGGGATGGCTCTGCTTCGAGTGCGATAACGAGCGCAAGCGCCTCGCCCGATTCCCGAGCGATTGGGATAAGCTTCCCGACTCGCAGCTTCTCAAGCTGCTGAAATCCGCCCAGGTGGTCGCGCCGAGGAAGAATACTCCGCCCAAGCCGGGGGACGCGGCGAGCCCGTAAGAGAACCGTCCGCCAACCGTCAGCTCCGCAAGAGGTCCGAAGGGCAACCCTCCGCGACATCGACGAGTCCAAGTAGTAGCGCATAGCCTTCCTGCGCGTGATAATTGGACTTTCGCCATTTCAATCCATGCGCTCGATCACCCGGGCGATCCTGCTCGGATCGCTTGCCGCGACTTCGTTCGCTCTGCCTGTCTCCGCACAGGAGCTGGACATCATTCGCGGACAAATCCAGACGGCCGACGGCAAGCCTCTCGAGGACGCCAAGGTCACCGCGACTTCCCTGTCGGGCAACGTCACTCGCTCCGCGCGCACGGATAAGACCGGTCGCTTCACCATCACCTTCCCCGGCGGTGAGGGGGACTACATCGTAGAAGCGTCCGCGATCGGTTACGCGGTCCGCCGCTATGAGGTGAAGCGCACCGCCGATCAGGAAATCCTGGTCGCCGACGCCAGGTTGCAGCGCACGGCGGGACTCCTCGAGACGGTGAAAGTGACTGGCCAGCGCGATCGCCCCGAGCGCAACGACGCGAGCCCGGACATAAGCGGCAGTGAGCGGCCGGTCGACAACAGTGCCGTCGCTGCCGATCAGCAGGGAGACATCGCATCGATGGCGGCATCGCTTCCTGGCGTGACGCTCGTTCCTGGCCAGGACGGTGATCCTTCCGGATTCTCCGTTCTCGGACTCTCACCCGATCAGAATTCGACAACGCTCAACGGAATGCAGTTCGGCGGATCGGACATTCCACGCGACGCCGCGGTGAGGACTTCTCTGGTGACGACGCCCTACGACGTATCGCGCGGCGGATTCAGCGGCGCGCAGTTCCAGATCACCAGTCGGTCAGGTTCCAACTTCGTTCTTCGCACCATGAGCCTCAACATGGATGCGCCTCAGCTTCAGTGGACCGATCGCGCCGCTCGAGCACTCGGGCAGCAATACAGCAACGTTTCGGTTGGTGGTCTCTTCGCTGGACCAATCAAGGAAGACCAGTCGTTCTACAATTTTGCGTATCAGCTGGGTCGGCGGTCGAACGACCTCAGAACCCTCCTCAACACCGATGCTATCGGTTTGGAAACGTCGGGCATCGCGCCCGATTCTGTGGCGCGGCTACTCGGAATCATGCAGCAGCTCGGAATTCCCATGGTCACTCCGGATCTTCCGGGCAGCAGGCTCGGGGAGCGTGGGTCGATCTTCGGCAATTTCGATTTCGCGCCGCCGTCCTCGTCAACCGGCCAGTCTGTGGGTCTCTCCTACAACGGGAGCTGGAACGAGCAGACTCCGGCATCGGCCCTCACGAGTGAGCTCCCCGCGCACGGCGGAGACCGCACAAACTGGAATGGCAGCTTGCAAGCGCGACATAGCAACTACTACGGGATCGGTATCCTGAGCGAGACTTCGCTCGCTCTGAATCGCTATCGCAGCTACGGTACACCCTATCTGGATATGCCGAGCGGTACGGTTCGCGTCAACTCGATCTTCCCGGATGGAACGAGCGGTCTCAAGAGCGTTTCATTCGGCGGCAATCCGACGATCAACAACAGTGAGACCAATACAAGCACGGAATTCAGAAACCAGCTCTCCTGGTTCAGCGCCAGCAACAAGCACCGCATCAAGTTCACGACGGAGCTGCGCCGCGACGCGTTCACCTTCGATCAGGCGACCAATACACTCGGCTCATTCACCTTCAACTCGCTTGCCGAGCTGGAAGCGCAGCAGCCGTCGTCGTTCAGTCGACTGCTCCAGCCCATAGTCCGGAGCGGCAGCCAGTATGTCGGTGGGATTTCCCTTGGCGACTCCTATAAGAAGAGCGCCAACCTCCAGCTCCAGTTCGGCGTGCGGCTCGACGGCAATCACTTTACCTCGACGCCCGACCTCAATCCGGATGTCGTCGCAACTTTCGGCGAGACGAACAACCGCGTTCCGAACCACGTCTACTTCAGTCCGCGACTTGGATTCTCGTGGAGTTACGGGACCGCGCCGCAGGTTGCAGGGTTTCTGGGCGCCGTGCGCGGTCCGCGAGCGGTCGTGCGCGGGGGAATCGGTTTATTCCAGAATACGCCGAACGCAACTCTCGTCAGCAGTGCAATCGACAACACGGGTCTGGCGAGCGCGCTCCAGCAGGTTCTTTGCGCCGGTCCGGCGACGCCCATTCCCGACTGGACGACGTACTCTTCCGACCCTTCGTCGATTCCATCGCAGTGCGCGGACGGCAGCGTGTTCGCGAGCACGGTTCCAAACGTGACGCTGTTTGCGCGTGATTACGCGGCGCCCAGGAGTCTGAGGTCGAATCTGAACTGGACGGGTCCGATTCTTCACAATGTGTTTTCCGCGCAGGTCGAGGCTACGTACTCGCGCAACATGAATCAGGCGGGCTTCGTCGATGTCAATTTCAGTCCGGTGGTTCAGTTCACTCTGCCGGATGAATCGCACCGTCCAGTATTCGTGCTGCCGACGAGCATCGTTCCCACGACGGGCGCGATCGCTTCGCGCGACGCGCGGGTGAGCCAACTTTTCTCTCGCGTGACCGAGCTCCGCTCCGATCTGCTGTCGGACAGTCGTCAGCTCCGCTTCCAGCTCTCGCCGAACAGCTTCAGCACCAATTACAGCTGGAGTGTCTCGTACGTGTACTCAGATCTCCGCGAGCGCATCCGCGGATTCGGCAACACCGCCGGGAATCCACTCGACGTCGAGTGGGCGCGGTCCGGATTCGATTCCAAGCACCAAGTCCAGTACAACCTGGGCTATAACTTCTTCGACGCGGTGCGGGTGAACTGGTTCGGGAGTTTCCGATCCGGGCTTCCGTACACACCACTCGTCGCCGGCGACATCAACGGCGATGGCTACTCCAACGATCGCGCGTTCGTCTACGATCCGACGAGCACCGCGGATCCGGCGTTGGCGGCGTCGATGCAATCACTATTGAATAGCTCGACCGGAAACGCTCGGGAGTGTCTGGAGAAACAGCTTGGGCATCTCGCGGGAAGAAACAGCTGCGAGGGCCCGTGGATATCGCAGGCAACGATGTCGATCTCGTTCAATCCACTCAAATTCCGCATGCCACAGCGAGCGACGCTCTCGCTCCAGGTCGGAAACCCCCTGGGTGCCGCCGATCTGCTCCTTCACGGCAACAGTAATCTGCGCGGCTGGGGACAATTCTCCTTTCCGGATCCCACGCTCCTCGCGGTTAGGGGATTCGATCCGCAAACTCAGCGCTACACGTACGACGTGAACCAGCGTTTCGGCGCCACGCTCCCCGCGCTTACGGCATTTAGAGCGCCGGTCACCGTCACGGCAATGATGCGCTTCGATCTCGGCCCAACCCGCGAGCGCCAGATGCTGACACAACAGCTCGATCGCGGAAGATCGAGGCGCGGGCAGAAAGCGCCGGAGCCG
Source organism: Gemmatimonadaceae bacterium (assembly GCA_050733495.1). Lineage (GTDB taxonomy): Bacteria > Gemmatimonadota > Gemmatimonadetes > Gemmatimonadales > Gemmatimonadaceae > UBA4720. Next base: position 20,652 of record JBOHTC010000104.1, read on the forward strand.
ATGCTCAGGGCGATATATGGCAACGGCGGGGTCATGAATCCGCTCGCGACGATACTTCGCCAGGCCGACACTCTCCAGCTCACGGGTCCGCAGGCGGACAGCATCGCGACTCTCAACCGCTCGTACGTGATTCGGCTGGATTCTATTTGGTCCCCGGTGGCGAAGTATCTCGCCGAGCTGCCGGACAAATACAACCGCGACGAGGCGTACGCGAGATACCAGCGAGCGCGCGAGGCATCGGTCGACATGCTCATCAGAATCGCTCCTGATATAAAGCATTTGCTCACACCTGATCAGCGCAGAAAGCTTCCGTCGTTCGTCGCCAGCTATCTCGATACCCGGTACCTCGCTTCGATTCGCTCGGGCACCGCCGGGGGACTGGGTGGGATGATGTTCGGAGGAGGGGGCGGCTTCGGAAATATTCGCATCGAAGGCGGCGGAGGTGGTGGCGGCGGACAGGTAATAATCATTCGCAACTAGGCCCGCGGCCGGCGATACTTAACAAACAAACAATGAGAATGAGAACAGGCAGGTATATGAGGACTGTAAAAGGCCTACTCTATGCCGCGATTGCTGTCGCGCTTCTCGTCTTCGCCGGCGCTCGCTCTAACGCGCAGTCGCTGCCGCCGATCCGTCAGCTCGGTCCTGTCACTGCGGTGGGGAAGGATTCTTTCCGCGCGGTGACGACAGTGCGTCAGCTTCCGGGCGGCCGCTTGCTCGTGAACGACATCCTGGGTCGCAGGGTAGTGATGCTCGACTCATCGCTCTCGATTGTGAGCGTAGTCGCCGACACCACCAGCGCCACCGCGAACGCCTACGGCACCCGGCCGGGCGGTCTCATCGCCTACCACGGGGATTCGACGCTGTTCATCGATCCGGCATCGCTTTCCATGCTGCTCATCGATCCATCGGGAAAGGTCGGGCGAGTGATGTCGGCGCCGCGCGCGAATGATGTCGGTTTCCTGATTGGCGGGCCGTTCGGAAGTCCTGGCTTCGACGCGCAGGGTCGGCTCATTTACCGTGCTCCGCCACGCTTTGTGTTCTCCGGCCCTCCACCAGTCGCCGGCCAGTTGCCGCAATTTCCGACTCCGCCGGATTCAGCGGCGCTCGTGCGCTTTGATCTCGCAACGAGAAAGCTCGACACCGTCACCTGGTTCAAGACACCCAAGATAAATGTCACCGTGACCAGATCGGCCGAGGGCGAGGTAAGGGTTAGCTCAGTGGTGAATCCGCTGCCGCAGGGTGACGACTGGGCGATTCTACCCGACGGATCGATTGCGATAGTCCGGGGCCGAGATTATCACGTCGATTTCGTAGGCCCACAAGGCGTCACGTCGGCCCCGAAGATTCCATTCGAGTGGCAGCATCTGAGCGACTCGGCAAAAGTCGCGTTCATCGATTCGGCGAAGGTCGCTATAGAAAAGATGCGGGCAAGCGGTCAATTGAGCTTCGGTGGCTTCGGCCCGGTTGCTACCAGAACAGTTGTCGATAGCGGTCCGGCCGGAGCGGGTGGCCGCCGTGGAGCCGGGGGGCGCGACACTGCGCTTCGCGCCACGGGGTCGCGCGACAGTGCATCGGGGCGAAGCGGCATTCCGTTTCCGACACTGACTCTTGTCCAGCCCTCCGACCTGCCGGACTACAAACCGGCGTTCGTTCCCGGATCCACGCGCGCCGATCCCGATGGAAATCTCTGGATCAGGACCAGCCAGAACGTGAATGACAGGCCCGTCTACAATCTCATAAATAGCAAGGGAGAGCTGGTCGACCGGATTCAGCTCCCACAGAACCGGACCCTCATCGGGTTCGGCAGTGGCGGCGTCGTCTATCTGGGTGTGCGCGACGGGATGACAGCGCACCTCGAGAAAGCGCGGGTCAAGTGAGGCGACCTCCGCGGAGAAAGCGTGAATAGCGTGGCTGAACTTTCGACCCAGCCGCGAATTTGTTAATCTCTGATAGTGGCAATTTGAACTCGTCATCAGAGGGCGGAAGGAAAACGTGGCTGGATACGACTTCACAAACAGAGTTCGCGGCGCGCTGATCAAGGCGCGGGAAGATGCTCAGCGCCGGCATCACGAGTACGTGGGACCGGAGCATCTCCTCCTGGGCCTCCTCGCGGAAGATGACGCTCTGGTGCTCGATGTTCTCGAGAACCTCAACGCGCGGCCCATCAATCTCCACAGTGCCGTTGAGGCGAAGATCAAGGACGGACGCGCGACGGGTCGCACGCTGGCGCCGGATCTTCCCTACACGCCTCGCGCGCGCGTCGTGCTCGACCAGGCGATTGCGACCGCTCACGAGTTCGGCGACGGATACGTCGGCACTCAGCATCTGCTGCTCGGCCTGATCCGCGAGCAGCACGGCGTTGCGGCAAGGGTCATGATTGCCGCCGGATTGTCCGAGCCGCTGCTACGGCGCGAAATTGCGCGATTGCTCCAGGGCGAAGGCGTCGCCGCAACTATCGAAGTCCCCACCTATCTCACCGAAACCCAGGTACCGCTCAGCATCGCCGTCGAGGTGCACTACGGCGACGGCTCGATGGCCAAGAAGATTTTTACGTCTAAGGACGAAGCGATCGGATTTCTGCGCGACAAGTCGCCCGAATAACCAGCGCGAGGCCCTACCGCTCGAGCTCTTTCATGCGGCGCACCGCGATCCGGATCGGGACGAACGTCGCGGCAAGACAGATCAGAGCTGCGCCGCCAAAGCCAAGCCAGAGTCCGACCAGGGTCGGCTGCGTGTGAAGGAGCTGTGCACCGGCGTATTCGTAAACCGGTCGCGCCTCTGCCACAATCACCAATCCAATCAGCGCAATCGACGTCATCATCAGGACCAATCCGCCGAACGACGTCGGAATCTGCGCGGCATTCTCAGTGTTGAATTTCGGAAAAAGCGCGCCGAAGCCGAGTGCAAGTCCGGCGATCGCGAAAGTCATCATGGTTATTGTGAAGATCGATGCGGCCATCATGAATCCGCTCACCTGAAGGAGCACGTCGGTCGCGAAGACGAGGCCGACGGCGAGGCAGAGCAGGGGAAGCGTCCCGACCCAGAATTTCGACCACAGAAGCTGGCGCATCTCCAGCGGGCTCGATCTGAGGAGCCAGAGAGTCCTGCCCTCGAGGCTGATTCCCGGGAAAATGAAGCGCGCTGCGATCGACGCGAGGACGAATCCAGCGAGAATCAGATTGACGAACGGAATCACGTTGGCGAGAAAGAACGTCACGCCCTCGCCGTGCAACGGCAGGAACTTGATGTTGAATACGTAGACGACGACGAGCACGGTCAGCAAAATGAGCTGCGACCATTGCGTCGTATCGCGGAAAAAGAGACGCATTTCCTTGAGCAGCAGCTCGCGGCGCATGACGCCCCACGGAGTGAGAGCTCGCGCAATGAGGCGTCCGAGCGCGCCCTGCCTCACCCATCGCTCGCCACTTTCCTGCGATTTGCTGAAACCGCGAGCATAGAGCGAACGATGCAGCACTGCGCCGAAGACGATCGCGACAGCCGCGCTGGACCAGAGCAGATAGAAGGGAAGTATCTCCGGTTCTTTCCGCAGCCATGACATGATTCCCTGCGCCGCCCACTCGCTCGGTATCCACGGAGAAGTCGGACTTCTGAGGAGCGAGATGAATTCGACCAGTGAGCGGAACCCTTCGGGCCGAGCGAGTCGTTCAGGCCGAACGAGGCGAAAGACGAGAACAACTCCCGCCGCCGCCAGAATGGCGATGACGCCCAGGATGTCGCGCGTCCGTCGCGCCGGGAAAATATTTACAAGAAGTAGCGTCACCGCGCTGCCGATCGCCGCCGGAATGAAAAGGAACGGCAGGATCGCGGCGATCGCGATGAGCGGATACAGAAATCCCCCCTGGTAGCTAATTCCGTACGCTGTCAGTACCGGCGTCGCGACGAGCACGACCATCCAGCTCGAATGCCCGGTAGTCTCCAGAAGTTTTGCGCCATACAATCGCAGCCAATCGACCGGCGCCGCCACAAGGAGATCGAGATCCTTGGCGAGAAAGAAACTCGACAAGGCCGTGACGACGTTCGAGAGAATGAGAATTCCGAACAGGCTCACGAGCATCAGTCCGAGCAGCTTGGCCGCGAGCAGCGCACCGATTTCCGGAATGCCGCGAAAGTAGCGAAGCAGTCGATAAAGGAGACCGAAGACAAACAGCCAGAAAATCCCGCCGACGAGCGTGAAGAGGATCAGGCGGCCTGATTTGTTCTCTGTCTTGCCGAGGGGCCGCGCCCGAGCAGAGATGAGCTTCGGGGAGAGCACGTGCGCGAGGCTCGGGCTGTCGGCCCTGGGGCCATCCAACGTGGTAGCTGGGAGACTGATTACGGAGCTACTCACGATGATAACCAGTGATGACTACACGCTTCCCGCCTCCCGCCTCCCGCCTCCCGCCCATCGCCTCCCGCCTGCCGCCTCAAGCATCGAGCACTTCCATGGCATCTCTCGCTGCGCGCTCACCCGTTAGCCGCAGGAAAATCTCCTCGAGCCCGCCACCCCCTGTAGCCTCCGCTCTCAAGTCGTGGATGGTCCCGACCGCACGTATCCGTCCCTGCTGAATGATCGCAATGCGATCGCAAAGACTCTCGGCCACTTCCAGCGTGTGAGTGGACATCATGATCGTGTGTCCGCGCCTCACGTACTCGCGAAACAGATCCTTGAGGATTCGCGCTGCCTTGGGATCCAGCCCGACCATCGGCTCGTCGACGACAATCACCTGCGGCCTGTGGATGAACGCGCTCGAGATGATCAGCTTCTGACGCATCCCGTGACTGTAACTCTCGACGAGCTCGTCGGCCCAGTCTTCGAGATCGAAGAGCGCCATGAGCTCTCGTCCGCGATGCTCGACCGCGTCGCCATCCTGTCCGTACAAGCCCGCGACGAATCGCAAAAACTCAGCGCCTGTGAGCTTCTCGTAGATGAACGGCCGATCGGGAATGAATCCAAGTCGCGATTTCGCGGCGAGCGGATCTTTGTCGAGATCGATCCCTGCGAGATGAATAGTTCCGGCAGTCGGCTGCAGGATACCCGCGATCATGCGTAGCGTCGTCGTTTTCCCCGCGCCGTTTGGCCCGAGAAACCCGAACAGCTCGCCGTCGGGAACGCTGAGATCGATCGAATCGACCGCTGTGAACGATCCATATTTCTTGGTGAGACTCTTGAGCTCGATCATTTGGTTTTGGAGTTTCTGAATGCGATCTCGAAGGCGGTTCGGATTGCTGAAAGATCTCCGGCCCTCGCGGCGACGATGCGTCCCTCGGCATCGACCCAGACCATGAGGTCGTGTGGTGCGCCATCTATCCGCCACGCTCGAACGGTGTCCGCATGCGCGGCTGTCCATTCGCCGTTCGTTTCTATCTTCGCGCTGTCGACCACGGTGAAAAGAGAGTCGCGTCCTATCCGTAGCGTGGGGTGAACGACAGTCCGGGTCACCGGGTCGAATATCGACATGGCCTGCGATCTGCCGACCCTCGGGCGGTCGCTCAGCATGAAAACGATCGGAGCGATGGTCGGCGTGAACAGCGGCGCGGCGAACGTGTAGCGTGCCGGCGGACGATGTGTCGCCTTCTTGCCGGCGATGTAAATCGCCGTGTCTTCCTGGATCGTCGCGTTGATCGAGAATGGCTTTCGCGATCGCGCGACGTTGGCGTTGAGGTCGATGAGATGGAGACCGCGCGTTAATCGGGTGTGCCAGCGCGCCGATGTCCGTTCGATCGACTTCTCGTTGGCCGGCGAGTAGTCGCCGACGAAGTATTCTTCGCTGAAGAGAGAGCTCTCTGTCGTGTCGAGTGCGGAAGATGCCGCCCCGATCTGCTCCCCATCGCGCTCTATTTCGTAATAGAAGGTCGCGGGCTGCACTCTGAGTGCGACTTCCGCGAGGCGCTGCGCTTCGCTGCGGTTGGAGCTACGGTGAACCATCATCGCGATTCCCGCGATCCACAGCACGACGATGACCACGGCCGCGGCGCCGCGACTGGTCTTCATCGAGCCGTCTTCCGGAAAAAGGGGCGCGCCGTCACCCCTATAAGACGATTTAGACGATCGTGAGGCTCGTCTCGCTGTTGATCCAGCCCAGGTACCGCTCGAGACCGCCCGAAACCGGAATTGTGAGCAGCTCCGGCACCTTGTACGGATGCAGCTCCTTGAACGCGCGCTCGAGGCCGTGAACCGCTCCGGATCGCGTCTTGAGCATGACGACGACTTCGGTCTCGTCGGCGAGCTTATCCTCCCACCGGTAAAGAGATCGCGTTCCGGGCAGAATCGTGCCGCACGCGACCAGACGGCGCTCGAGCAGCTGCTTAACGAACTTCACGGCCTCGTCGGTGTTGGCGAGGGTGGTGAGAACGACTACCGCGTCGGTATGGCCCACGTCTGTGCGTCCGAGTGAAGGTTGGCGTCACAGAATCTAATCACTGGTTCCCGGTCGTGACCGTTCCGGTACAATTCGTGATTAAGAGAACCCATGGCAGCCGCTCCGGCCGCTGTCGCATCTTTCGAGATCCCCGTACCGGTCCTGAATGTCCATCGATCCCGCGCTCTACATAAATCGCGAGCTTAGCTGGCTCGAGTTCAACGCCCGCGTTCTGCACGAGGCGTTTGATCCGAGGAACCGCCTTCTCGAGCGCGTGAAGTTTCTCTCCATCTTCAGCACCAACCTCGACGAATTCTACATGGTACGCGTCGCGGGTCTGAGACGTCAGATCGCGACCGGCGTTCAGCACGTTCCTCCGGACGGCATGACAGCCATCCAGCAGCTCGAAGCCATCAAGAAGTGCGTCGCAGACCTTCTCGAGCAGCAGGGGAGATGCCTCTACGAGGCTCTGTTGCCCGAGCTCGCGGAGCACGACATCAGGATCGTCGGGATGAATGAGCTGGATCCCGAAGAAGTGAAGCGCATCGACGCATTCTTCGAGTCGCAGGTATTTCCGGTCCTGACGCCGCTTGCCGTCGATCCCGGACATCCATTCCCGTACATCTCCAACCTTTCGCTCTCGCTCGCCGTGCGGATCCACGACCCTGCTACGGGTGCGTCGCCGCTGGCCCGGGTCAAGGTCCCCAAAAGCCTGCCACGGTGGGTGCCTTTCGGCAAAGAGAATCACTTCGTTCCCCTCGAGCAGGTGATCGGCGCGCATCTCGGTGCACTCTTTCCGGGGATGGAGATCCGCGGCTACAGCACTTTCCGGCTCACGCGCTACTCTGACCTCGACCTTGCCAACTCCGACGAAGACGACGACCTCCTTACACAGATCGAGGAGCAGGTTTTTCAGCGACGCTTCGCCGAAGTCGTGCGTGTAGAGGTCGAAAAGGGAATTTCTCCGCAGCTGCGTGACATGATCCTCGCGGAGCTGCTCGAGGACCAGCCCCCGGAGATGCCAGCGCTCACCGAGGCCGATCTTATCGAAACCGGACCGCTTCTCGATCTCGGCGATCTGATGTGGCTTGCGACGATGAACATCCCCGAGCTCCGGGACCCGCCGTTCATTCCGGCGACGCCCCCGGAGCTGCGCGACACCGCACGCTCGATCTTCGATGCGATTCGGCAGGGGGATATCCTGGTTCACCATCCGTTCGATTCGTTCACCGCGTCAGTGGAGCATTTTCTTCTCGCCGCTGCGCGGGATCCCGACGTCCTCGCGCTCAAGATGACTCTTTACCGTACGTCGGGCGACACCGAGATCGTTCGCGCTCTCACCGAGGCGGCGCAGCGCGGCAAGCAGGTGGCAGTACTGATCGAGCTCCAGGCGCGGTTCGACGAGGTGAATAACATCGCGTGGGCGCGAACGCTCGAAGGTTTTGGCGTCCACGTCGCCTACGGACTTCCCGGCCTGAAAACGCACACAAAGACCGCTCTCATCGTACGCAAAGAAGCCGATGGCATCCGCCGATACGCGCACATCGGCTCGGGCAATTACAACTCGCAGACCGCGCGCGTCTACACTGACCTTGGACTTCTCACTGCCAATCCATCGATCGGGGCCGACCTCACCGATCTGTTCAACTCGCTCACCGGGTTCTCGCGACAGAACTCATTCCGCAATCTGCTCGTCGCGCCGCGCAACATGCGCGCTCGGTTCACCGAGATGGTCGACAGAGAAGCGGAGCACGCGCGCGCAGGAAAACCAGCGCGCATCATCGCGAAGATGAACGCCCTCGTCGATTCGGACATCATTCGTCACCTGTATGATGCATCGCAGGCGGGCGTCGACATCGACCTCATCGTCCGCGGAATTTGCTGTCTTCGTCCGGGCATTCCGGAAGTCAGCGAACGCATCAAGGTGATAAGCATAGTTGGGCGCTTCCTCGAGCACTCTCGGATTTTCTACTTCGCCAACGACGGCAAAGAGGAGATATACTTCGGCTCGGCCGACTGGATGCCGCGCAACTTCGACCGTCGAGTCGAGGTCGTCGCCCCGATCGAGGATCGCAATCTTCACCCCCGAGTGTACTCGCTTCTCGAAACGTGTCTATCCGACAATCGCGAAGCGTGGGACCTGCATTCTGATGGGACCTACGTGCAGAGAAAACCGGGCGCGAACCCCGTGGTGTCGACGCACGAGCGTTTCCTTCAGAATTCGTGGGGACTTCCTTCGCTCCCTGGCGCCACCGATCGAGATCACGCTATGAGCACAACGTCGGCGTAGTCGTCGGTTGCTGCGCTCGAATAAGCGCCTCGGTCAATCCGCCGCGCCAACCTCGTCGTCGTAAGTCATCACTGACCCATCAGGCGCGACTATCTCTACTGGGACACCGGCAATCTCCGCCAGCAGATTCGACTTCCTGCTTGCACCCCAAAGGTCGAGGCGGAGATTGCTCGCGCTTCTCGCCGGCACCGCGGTGAGCCTCAACGCGCGCTCCATCCACCGCACCTTGATTTCTCCCACCGCGCTGGCGTGCCCGCGATCGAATCCGTCCGCGACTCGCAGGATCGCTGACAGACGCTTGATGGTCTGACGCAGCGGACGGTCCAGGCCACCATAGTTGCGGTGCTTCTTTCTCGGCTCCGCACCACGATGGTACCGCGCGACGTTAGCCACGACGATCTGGTCCGCGGGCGTCATTCCGAGCAGTTCGGCGTGCTCGATCAAGTGATAAGAGTGCTTGTTGTGCTTGTCGTAACTGATGTGATAGCCGATGTCGTGAAGAAGTGCGGCGTCGGCGAGAAGTCTTCTGTCTTCGGGAGCGCATCCAATTCGCTGCCCGATCGCATCGAATAACTGGAGCGCCAGCTTCTGCACGTGCGTCGAGTGCTGCGCCTCGTAATGGGACCGTTCGGCCAGATGCAGCACCGAGCGCTCTCGCGCCTCCCCCGAGTCTGCCGCGTTTGGCGCGACGTGAGCACCCTCGAGAAGGATGCCCTCTCTGATTCCGTACGCCGAGACGACGAGCTCCTTTGCCTCGACGCGAGCGGCGACCTCTGCGGCGACGGCCAGTCCACCGACGATGATGTCGCTCCTCGCCGCGTTGAGACCAGGCACCGTCTGGCGCTCGGCCATCGACATGCTCTGGAGCATGTCGACTATGTGTTCGACCTCTACTCGCGGAATCACCGTTCCGTGGACGGTCTTGGCTTTTTCCATTCCAATGCGCGCGAGGTACATCGACGCAAGGCTTGTGAAAGTGCCGCCGGAGCAGAAGATCCGCGTGGTATGCCAGTGGCGCGCGGCAAGAGTGTGGCGGAGCTCCGTGCGCACGCTCTTTCTCAGCCGGCGCATTCCTTTTTTCCTGTCACCGGATAGGTACTGCTCCGACATGTGGATCGCGCCAAGTGGCAGCGAAACGAGGCGCTCGACCAAGCCGTCCTCGCTGAGCGCGAGCTCGAGTGATCCGCCGCCGATGTCCATTACGACCGCGCGCCCCGACCCAAGATCGAAGTGCGCGAGCGCGCTGCGGAAGCTGAGTCTGGCTTCGTCCTCGCCGTGCAGAACTCTCACGCGAAGCCCCGTTTCCGCGCGCACGCGCTGAAGGAAATCGTCGCCGTTGTCCGCGTCGCGTACGGCGCTGGTCGCGACGACTTCCGTGCGCTTTACTCCGAGCTGCGTGCCGAGTGTCGCCATCCGGCTGAGCGTGATGAGCGCGTTCTGAATTGCTATCTCGCTGAGTGCACCTGTCTCGTACAATCCGGCGCCGAGTCGAGGGGCGGCCTTCATCTCGTCGACGACGCGGATCGCGCCCGTGGCCGATACGTCGGCTATGGTTTGACGAATGGAGTTGGATCCGATGTCGATGGCCGAGATGCGGATGTCGGCGTCGCTGCCCGTCGAGGGAGCGCTCGGAGCAAGAGTCAGATGAGGATTAGCCGTGGCGGGCATATATCAAGTTGACGCATCGCCACGCGAAGCGAAACTCTCTCTAGGTGAGAGTGGCCCTTCGACGGATGACTCTCAGAATGCAAACCCGACGTTCGTCACTACTCGGCGCCCTTTTCGGTTCGTGATGAGAACGTTGAAGTTCGTCGCGGGGTTGAGGTATCCGACCCAGAGTCCGGCGCCAGCGGCGTTGTGCCACCCGCCCGGCGACTGACCATTCACATACACTCGTCCTATATCGTCGAACCCGAGCGCGCCGACGTCGAGCGGAAGGATGAACGGGAATTTCGCGATCGGAACGCGCAGCTCCGTCGTGCCGTAGAGCGATGCGTCTCCCGCGTAGCGTTGTTTCTCCTCGGTCCTGAATGTCTCCGACCCGCCGAGAAATGCAGCATCGAAGTACGGGAACGGTCCCCACAGTTTCTTGCCACCGGCGCGGAACGCGAGCACTGGCTTCTTCGGCATCGGAAGCGTGAAGTACGCGGCGCCAAATCCATCCACGGATTCGTACGGCTTGACGACATCCCACATGCCCGGATAGCCGGCGCCAAGGATATCGAGTACGAAGCGCGGCTTCAGCGTATCGGCGACGTACTTGCTATCGAGGTGCATCTTCAGCTGCATCCCAGCCTGCCCGAATTGCGCGATGCCGTAAGGGCGAATAAATCCGAGAACCGTGTTGGGCAGATTCTCCGTCCGCGTGTACCGAACGATCGGTCCGAATGAGACATCGCTTACCGGGCTGAACGACCGGCCGACGGCCGGATTGAACAACCACTGCCGTTGCCGAACATCATAGAAGCGTCCGCGCAGATCGGGAACGTCGTTTCCGAAGCCCTTGAACTGCACGACCTCGAACTGCGACATGTACGCGGACACCGGAATGTGGACGTCGGATTCTTCGAGGCGCTTGTCGTAGTTCGCGCGGATGCGCATGCGATTGCTGGCCGTCGCCTGCGCGATGTCCGCTTCGGTCATCGTCGAGTAGGGAACCTTCCGGAATCCGTACTGGTAGAGCGCAGCTCCGATCACGGGATAGATGCCGAGCAAGCGCTGTGAATGGAGAGCAAGCACGGGCTTGATTGTGGATCCGCGGTCCTTCTGTGGCGGGATCAATGTACCGTAAGCGCGGAGCCACGGCCGGCGATTGAAATAATGATTGAACGCGTTATCGACGTTGATGTTCTCGTCGACGGTGTCGCGCGCGTACTTAACTTTGGTGACAGTGCCAGCATCGTAGAACCGGGTCGGATTTCTCTTTCCGCCGACCGTCGACACATCACTGAAGGCGTTGGTCCCGTTCCCGCCGATTATCCGCACCGGAATGCTCCGTCGCACGTTGCCCTGAACCGTCGCTCTGTCATTCCCGCCGTGAAGGTAGATGCGGATCTCCTTGGTTTCGCTCGCCAGGAATCGCCGTGAGACGTAAGGAGGCCTATCACCAGATTGAATCCAGACATCCACGGCGCCATCGGCTACGCGGTTCACGCTGACCTGATCGTCCGCGTCGGTGCCGTGGATGTCGGCAACATTCCATAGCTCCTTGTAATACTTATCCGCAGCGCCGCGCAATCCGTTACGGCGAGCCTTGAGCTTGTCAGCGAGCGTGCCGTTTGCGTATCGCGGAGGAAGCGTGGAAACGGCCTCGTCGATGACCGGATCAGTGATTCGTTCCATCAAGTCGTTGGCGACGGAATCCCACACGGAGCGGTCGAAGCTCTGGAGCATTCGCCGGTCGAACTCGCCGGCGTTGGAGAAAAGTGCCTGAGGATCCGGATACTTGCTGCTGTAGCTCACGAGGTTGGGGAGCGCAAAGCGGGCGATGGCCATCAACACTCCGCCGTACGACACGAATGCCTTGTCGCGATCGGTTGCAATCGGCTCCCATGGGGCTGCGTCGCCCTGTGTGAAATGCGCCCACTTCCATTGGTCCGGATGCCGGTCGTTGTCCCCGATCAGCATGTCCATCTCAACAGCGGTGAGCAATCGCCGCGCGTCCACCTGAGTCCTCGCGTCAGCGTTGATCCGGTCGAGCAGCGTGTCGCTCCCGATGATGTCCGCCGCACCCGCGAACCCACGGCCCTTCTTTGGAGTATCGGGCCGCTCCTCGATGCCACCTAGCATTCCAGCGAACTCCTTCCGGAATTCCCCAAGTGCTGGATCATCTGGCATCACGGCGATAATCGGCGTGGGATGTAGCACCCGCGCGTTCGTCTGAATCGGAGCCGCCGCGACGCCGCCCAATGGATGCGACGCACTTCCTTCGTCGCGAAGGATGTAGGAGATGATCGTTCCGTTGTACTGAGGAGAAGCTACGGTCGACCGTTTCCGGACAGAGCGGAACGCCCACTGTGAGCCGTCGCCAGCATCGAAGCGAAGCGAGATCGTTTGTGCGCCACCGCCAGTCTTCGTCGGCTTCAACCCACCGTGAAAATTCTTGAGGTCGAGCACCGGCACCTTGATTGGCGTCGTCCACTCTTCGCGATAGTTGTCGCCGAGCAGCCAGCGATGAAATCCGCCAGCCTTGAAGATCTCACCCGGAACTACGACGACACTGTCGCTTCCGACGTAGCTGGAGCTGGGGCTTTGCGCGCCGGCTGTTCCAGCGTGAGTGAAAGCGAGCGCCGCAATCGAGGGTAGCGCGGCGAACGCTCGCCCGATGAGAGGTTTGTTGGTCATACGTTGCAAGGGGTCAAGGACGCCAGCGGTAAACCGTGATGCTTGGTGGCTTCACATTGGCTTCGTCGCTAATCAGGAGTAGGCTATCCTTCGTAACGGCCACTCCCTCGGGCTGCCGATGGTCTCCTGGAAGCGGCTCCGAGCGAACCACATCTCCATCGGGCGTTACCTCGATCAATCCCTTTTCATGGGATGCGATGATCACATAGTTCTTCGTGAACGGATCGATGCTGATGTCCGAGGCTCGAAAATTCTTCCAGTTGTTCGAGCCGGCTACTTCCTGGATTGGAACTCTGATGCTCGAGATGGTCGAGCGGTCGCCCAAAGGCAGCGGCAAACGATAGATCAGGAGTGCGTGCGGCTCCTCTTTGGCCAGAAACCGCTTGCAGGCCATCACCAGTCGCGAGCTGTCCGCTTCATAGGCGAGGCCTTCGAATTCGCACTGCTTTCCGAGCCCCGTATCAAAGATCGAGTAGGGAACCTGTGTCCCGTCGGCGCCCTCCTTGAAGGAGAACAGCTTTGCGTCGCTCGTCATCAGGTAGATGTCGCTGCCGACGATCGTAATCGCCTCGAAGTCGGCTTTCGGATTTCCCAGCAGCGAAAAGCTCTTGTGCAGAACTCCCGTCCTGGGATCGATCTCGTAGACCCTGCCGACGTTGTCGTCGTGGGTGAGCACGGTCCCGCGAGTCGTCAGTGCCAGACCCGATATCTCGTTCAGCCCGGGCGGCATGATCCACATGGCGATTGGCTCCGCCTTCGTCGGGTCCGCGTCTGCTTGCGCGATCCGGCGGGCCAACTCCTGCGAGCGCGAATTCTCGACCTTGTGCAACTCGGCCGCCTTGGCCTCCGGCGTTTGACGGCAGGCCGTGAGCAAAGGCAGCAGACTTACGGTCAATACGACGCGACGGCCGACGCTCATCCTTTTGTGGTGTCCTTGTCCTCGACAGGCTGGCTCGTCTCGAGATCAGCGGTGTCGATGATGCCGTTCGCGTTCTCATGGATGGCTGTAAGCAGCACATCACGCGGAATCGATTTCTTGAGACGCGTGAGATAGTAGATCTCGCACGGCTTGCCGGTATTCGTGACGACCTCGTCCAGAGTCCAGCGCTTGGTCATCCGGTCCAGCACTTCCTCGATCTGATGCTGCGCGTCCGGGACCTTATCGGTCGTGACCGTCAGTACCGAATCGTAGCGGGGCTTCTTCTTTTTCTTCCCGATCACTTTGCGCACCCGACCGAACCGCTCGGCCAGCGCGTCGGCTTTCTCGGGAGTCAGCGAGAGCACCAGATCGCGGTCCGGAATCTCGTGATCGCCCGTATGGCTCGCGAGCGTAGACAAGGGGCCCGCCCACTGCGACGATGCCGTCGGTGTCAGCACGTTCCGGCCGTAGTCGTATCTCCACGTGATCAACAGCACGAAGTTGAACACGATCGAGATGAGCGCACCTACGGCCAACGACTGCACTCCGGCCGCAAACCCGATCACGATGCTCAAAAAGATGTAGACCAGGTCCCTGGTGTCGCGCAGCGTTGTCCTGAACCTCACCGCGCCGACGACGCCAGCAAGGCTGAACGCAAGCGCCAGGCTGTTCTGAACCAGATAGACGATGCCCGCAACCACGAGCGGCAGGATTATCAGCGTCTGCACGACATTCTGGTTGTGGCCGGGGATCGGCCGAGCCGACATGTAGACCCAGGTCACGGGCAGCATCAGCGCCAGCGCGCCGACCAGGATCAGTATCATCGTCACGGCGATGTCGCCGAGGGTTCCCGGGGCGAAGGGCGATGTCGTGACGCCCGCGGAGCCATTGAGCGCGTCGGTCAGGACTGTTGGCCCCTCCGAAACCTCCCCCAAACCTTTCGCGGCGATTCGGCGGATCGCGTCGGGGAAGAAGTACACCAGGATCAGGACGATGACGGCCAGGATCCCGTAGTACGCCAGCAGGCGTCGCATTGGGCGGTCCGACTTCATCGTGATGACGTCGATTAGCTGTCTTAGAACAGGCATGCGGGACCTCAAGTGCAAAATGGGCGCCCATCATCCGATCACGGCATTCGCTTGGCGCTGTAAGCGTGCTGTAAGGGTCCGGCTTGAGTCTGTGCGTGCAACCGGCGACTTTACAAGGCTATGCCCGAAGAATCTCTGATCATCCGCGGCGCCCGCGAGCACAACCTCAGAAACATCGATGTCACG
>JBOHTC010000105.1:0-33253 GCA_050733495.1 Gemmatimonadaceae bacterium
CAGCCACCAGGAATTCCAGAATCACGAGCACCCGGGCAAGGAGTGGCAGGAGCCCGTATCGAACCGAGGGAGACATGGAGATACTAGCTCCGCGCGCTGCGGTCGGCGCGCGCAACGCTCAGCGTCACCTGGAACTCACTGGGCATCGCTGCATAGCGCTCGACGACGCCGACTCCCCGCCACCGGCGACCCTGTTCGTCGGCGAACGTCCACACCAGCTGATTGGAATTGGACGCCGAGATGTGAAAGGTGATCACGCGCGGGTGCGTGGCCGGTCCGCCCATCATCGATTGCGTATCCCGCGCTGCGGTCGCAGCGATGCGCTTTCGAAGGATGTCGACAATCTCGCTACCCGTGGACGGCTTCGACACCAGCAGCTTCGCTTGCCACTGATCGATACTGCCCTGGGTCGAGATCAGCTTCGCCGTCGTTCCCTGGATTTTCCCTTTGCCGAACACGAGGCCATCCGGGAGAAATCTGTCGGCGAGCGCGGAGCGCACGAATTGAGCGTTTGGATTCCAGTTGTACTCCATGTCCAGCGCTGACGACTGCGCGGCGCCAATGCCGGCGACTCTCGAGATGACGTGGAGGGCGCCGTCGATGCCGGATGTAAGGCCGCCAGTCGTGATGATCCTGCCGTTGTCGACGAACCGCTGGTCGTGAACAACCTTGACGTTAGGGAAGTCGAGCAGGTCATCGACCATCCCGTACGTGGCAGTCGCAGTCTGACCCGCCAGCAATCCCGCCTTCCCGAGTATGAACGTCCCCGTGCAGACGGACATCACGTAGCTGACATCCTTTGACTTTGACTGAAGCCAGGCGATCAGACGTGGGTTGTCCATTGCCTGGCTGTAACCGCCGCCGGGAACGAGCAGCACGTCGGCGTGGGGACTGTTCTCGAACGTGAAATCCGGAACTACCTTCTGATTGAAAACGAGAGTTAGTGGATCCGGTTTTTCAGCGACGGTGTGAACGAGGAAACCGGCGGTCCCAAATGCCTCCCATGGTCCGGCGATATCGATTATTTCGACGCCAGGATAGAGAAGCATCGCGACGGTCGGAACGCCCGCACCCGTCGCCGGAATCAGCGTCATTCCGCACACCGGACACGATCCGGGCTTGTCGAACGTCAGCTTGTCGCACGACTGGCCGCACGGCGGACAGATGTAAGTGCCTGGCGCAGTTGATGGCGCCGCTGGACTGAGACGAGGCGCTGGGTATCGAGCGCCGGCCATGACGACTGGAGGCCGCAACAGCGCGGCAGCGGGAACTAGCGCCGCGATCGAGGCGACGAAGGAGCGACGGTTAACAGGAGCGCACATATGATCTCCGCGTGAGCGGACGGGTTATGTGCAAAGGTGACAGCGGGGTCAGGGAATACACAATGACAACCATCGTCGTGATCCTGCCATCCACAAAAAAACGCCTATTCGTCCTCTTCTGTAGCGGCCGGTGAGAGAGTCACCCTCTCAATTTAGAATGCCGCGCGTCCGGCCTTGCCGCGGTATTGAGCACCTCGATCAGCCGCGCGCGCATCGGTTCGTCGGTGCGTTTTCTCACGATTATTATCGAGACGATAATTATCATGAGAGCCGAAAACACCAACCAAACCGGGTTGGGATCCTCCGCCAGGCCCATCACGACCATGGCCAGCGGAAGAACTACGGTGACGAGGATATTTCTTCGATTCAGTTTGAAGCTCGCCTCGATGCGGCTGCCGCTTCCACGCGACTCGACCCTTCCAAAGATGACCGGATTGTAGAAAGGATTCAAATCCCCCACCCATCTGATCTCGAAGTCAGAACCTTCGGTCTTCACCGCGAGCTTGCTGATCTTGAGTTTTCTCAAGTCTTCCGGCATAACTGATGGCCGCCATTCTTTCCCACGGATGCGCAGGTTCTTGATGACTTCCGCCGCTATGAGAGGGGAGTCGATTGAGATCGCGCCGATCGGCTGTGATCTAAGAGTCAGTAGGTTGGTGTGCGCTTCGGTTTGCATTGGCGGATTGAAGCCGGTGTGCGACAAGTCTGCCGCTGGGAAACTCCGCACGCCAGACCCTTACAGTCGATAGCGCGGGCAGCCGCGTTAGTGCGGCGTGATGTGGTCCGAGCTTCGCTCGCGTACCGGCAGCGCGGCGAGGCGATCGCGCTCGGCCCGCTCCGATAGAAGCTTGGCGACGAAGCGCTGGCCTTCCGAGAGGCGCTCGACTTCCAACGACAGCACGTCCATAGCCTGCATCATCTGCTGAAACTGGGGCGTGCCTGAAACTTCGTTGGCGAGCTGCTTTACTATGAGGCGGGCTGATCTCCGGCCGGCGAGGTGACTGCCAATCCAGGAGCCGATGAATCCAGCAACGAGGGCGACACCTCCCGCGGCGCAGAAGAGCAGGATGTAGTGCTCTCGAAGCGTGCCGAAGAAGACCGGTGGAAAATTCATCGTTGCCTCAGATTTGGAAGGAAGACTGACCCTACGGGCTCAGACCTAAAAAAGAGTCGGTTGCTGGGCGCCAGCGTTCGTACTCGGCGGGTTGAAGCCAAAGTGGCGATACGCCTGCGCGGTCGCGACGCGTCCACGCGGAGTGCGCTGGAGGAATCCGTTCTGGACGAGGAACGGCTCGTAGACTTCTTCGAGCGTACCCGCGTCTTCGCCGACCGCCGCAGCGATCGTGCTGACTCCGACCGGCCCGCCCTCGAACTTCTCGATGATCGCCTTGAGGATTCGCGTGTCCATGTCGTCGAGCCCGAACTGATCGACCTCGAGGAGCTGGAGTGCATCTGACGCAACTTTGCGATTGATGTTGCCGCCCGCCCGCACCTGGGCGTAGTCGCGAATGCGGCGGAGGAGACGATTGGCGACGCGCGGAGTTCCGCGTGAGCGTTTGGCGATCTCCTTCGCGCCTTCCTCGTCGATCTCGACCTGCATCACCTCGGCGGTGCGGTGCACGATCTGCTCGAGATCGCCGGCGGGATAGTAATTGAGCCGCATCTCGATGCCGAACCGCGCGCGCATGGGCGGAGTGAGCATGCCGAGGCGCGTGGTCGCGCCGATCAAGGTGAACTTCTCGATCGGCATGGTGATCGTCTGCGCCTTTGGTCCTTCGGAGAGGCGGATCTCGATCTTGTAGTCCTCCATCGCGGGGTACAGGAACTCTTCGATGATGGGTTTGAGGCGGTGGATCTCGTCGATGAAGAGGATGTCGCCCTCTCTCAGATTGGTGAGCGTCCCAACGAGGTCGCCTGGTTTTTCGAGTGCGGGACCGGAGGTGGTTCTGATGTTGACGCCGAGCTCTCTTGCGATCAGTTCGGCGAGTGTTGTTTTGCCGAGTCCTGGTGGGCCGAAGAAGAGCGTGTGGTCGAGCGGTTCTCTCCGCGCGAGAGCGGCATCTATGTAGATGCGCAGGGATTCCTTCACCCGGTCCTGGCCGATGAATTCGGACAGGCGTTGAGGGCGGAGCGAGAGCTCGACTACGCTCTCATCGGGGATGATTTCGGGAGTGGTAATTTCAGCTCGGGACATGATGGCAGGTCAAAGTTGAAGTCTCGTACCCGAAAATATACCGAATCGCGCCGTTGAATCGACATTGATCGGGTCACTCATTTTCTAGTCGAGTTCCTCGAGCTGACCGCGGTCTGGAATCGACACGGTATAGGGTGGTCGATGCGTCTCGGCATATGCTTTTATGAGTGGCAGGCGATCAAGCAAGAGAACCATCATTTGCTCGACGGACCGCTCCGCACGGCCCGTTAGAAAGAACGAACCGATACCAGACGCCTTTAGGGCTTCTCGTTGATGCGGATTGCGACGTATCCGGATATCCTGTGTCAGGAGCAACCAGCCCTTAGCAGCAACGAATTGAAAGATCTCTTCGTCAGCCGTCCCGCGAGGTAAATAATCGACTAAATGCCTCGCTTCGCACGTACCCAGAGTTTGCAGAGCGGCGGCCACCTTCGGTGGCATATTTTCGTCGAAGAAGAAGATCAAGCGGCAGCAAGGCTTGCTTCGAAATTAATGGCAGCCTCCGCTTGTCTAAGCTGAAGTTCGTAGGCCACTGCGGCATCCGTCACGGAGGACCGTTTTGCCAACCTGGCGACTATGCTAGTTCGCACAGCAGTTCCTTCGATAACAGGTGACCCAAAGGCAACTCTAGGATCAAGAATCACAGGGTTGGTTTTGCCGAGCGGCCACCACTTATAGGCTAGAGAAGTGGATGGGTCGAATTCGATCTCACTCAGATAGCGGTCAAGGACGGGGCCGGCAATTATTTGCTCCATCTGGCCTTTTTCCCATTTCACAATGTTAGGTGGGTCGTCTGTGGATACCGCGGAAAAGATGGATCTGCCATCCGTAAAAACGCGCTGCGATGCGAATGGGTGATCAGTACCAAAAGCGTCGCTTGCCCATTTTGCTGCTCTCCTCACGTGCTGCAATGGGATGCCAGCATCAACAATTGACTTCACGACGCGAAGCTCCATCAATTCGAGAAAAGAGAGGGCTATTGCGCCTTGGATTGGGGGCAGATCCGTCTTAATCACGGGCGGTTTACGACGTTTTTCGCTAGTCGAAGTCGCGAGCAACCAGTAGGTGTAGCCGCTCACCCAGCGACGAAGACGCGGGGGATTTATGCCGAGCAGGCGGGCTGCATCGGTTCGTGAGTAAATCCCGACCCCCAGCTTAACTTGAGAAGTGGTCATAGACGGCGGGGAACGTGGATTGAGAAAGAACGAGTCTGGTGTTTCGCTTAAGGGTATACCGCTGAAACCGCGCGATCAACACTAAGGTCACGCTTGCCTTCCTTATCGAGCTCGGACTTATTACCGCAGGTGCTCCCAGTTCGCAATCGCATTCAGTTCCAACGCGAAACTCCCCTGCGACTCCCACCTCCACATCGGCCTGATCCCAAACAGCACAACATGTCCTGCGCCGACAGGCGCATCGACAACGGCAGGTTTGCCCGCAATCTCATCGCCTCCCACCATCAGCCCCGACACGAGCAGAGAATCCGCTTTCTCATGAAAGCGAAGAATCGTCCGCGCCCTCATCCGCTCCTGCTGCAGCGCGAACGCCGGATCCCGTAACTCGGCAACAACGGTGTCGCGCGGAGAAACGTTCAACACTGGCGCCTGGCTGAAATAAATCGGGAAGCTCCCACTCTCGTATCCATACAAAATTGGACTCGTCGATGCACCCGGCGCCGGCTGCACTCGAATCACTGATCCACGCGCATTCAACTTCGGCGTCGTCAGCTCCGTCACCGTCGGATTGAAGCCGAGCGTGATCGGCAGGACACTCGAGTTGCCCGAGGTGATCAGCAGTCCACCGCGCTCGACGAAATGTCTCAGCGCCGCGGCGCCCTCGAGTCCCATTCCCGGACGGATGTCACCCGTCTGGTCCCACAGATCCAGATTCGGCGTCAGCGCCGACTTCTTCCACGGAATCGGCGGACCCACCATCGGCCGGCCGTTCACCAGCGACGTCATGCTTCCGTTCACGTGCGGGAAGACGACGACGTCGAAGTTGTCGAGCCTGCCCGGCGTGCGCAGCGATTGGTCGCTGATATAAGTGTACGGCACGCCCATCTGGTCGAACGCGTAGCGCACCCATCCCTCGTTCTGCGTCTCGAGCCACGAATGCATCAGCGCGATGCGCGGTACGCGGATCGAATGCTGTCTCGCGCTCATCGCACCGCCAGCAGGAGTGCCGGTCAGGCCGAGCGACTTCACCACATTCCGCGTCGCGTCGCTGGGATTCGCGATGATGAACGTCCCCGCCGGATATTTCGCTCCGCCCGCCGTGAACGCTTCCTCAGCCACACTCACCGACGCAGGCGCGATCTTCCACGGCAGAACCGCCGAGCGCCAGTCGCCGAGGTGACGGACGAGGAGCGGGCCGGACCCGTTGGAGACGGTGCCTTCCACGCGCGCATCCTCGGCCAGCAGACGCATCGGCTTCGTGAGAATCGTCGAGTCGGCGATCTTGAGCGTCTGCACGTGACGCAGCTCGTCGAGCGTCCAGCCGGTGTCGTCGTATGGCGGCGGATCGTCGGCCTTGAAATGCTGGATCGCTAAAAGGGTGCGCGGCGTCGCCGCGTACGGCTGATCGAGCCGCACGATCCAGTCGCCGCTGTGAACCTGCACCGCTGCGTCAGCCTTCCCCTTCACCGGCTTCTCGGCCGCCGTTGAATCCGTCGAGTCGTGATGGGCCTTCGGCGCGGGATTCTTCAAAGTGAAATCAGAAGTCGCGACGTGCACCTCCGCGCCCTGCGCACGGAACAGATTCACCATGTCCGCCGCCTCGGCAGCGTGACGCTGATTCCGCGGAATCACGAAAGCGTACGGCGCACTCCTGCGTCCGCGCTCGATCATTCGCTCGCCCTTCGAGACGAAATTCTCGAGAAACGTCTCGCGGTGGTCGGCGGTGTACTTGAGAGCGATCAACGCGGCGGATTCCTGATAGTTGATGTTGCTGCGGATGCACCACTTGATGCCGTTGACGGGCGGGTTCGGGCGGTCCCAGCGGCGCGATGCATCGGCGGCGGGAAGTCTCACCGTCGTGCAGCCCGCTCCGCTCGACGTATACGTCTCGTAAAAGCGACCGATCGAGTTGTGCAGATTCGCCACCGAGAGCAGCGTGTAATTCGGCGCCCACCCGTCGTAGAATCCATGCGTCCACACGCCCGGCAATCCGCGGCGCGTGAGCTCGGTGATCTCCTGGTACGCCAGCGTGTGCCACTCGTCCACGACGATCGGGTCGTATTCGTCGTTGTACGGACCAGTGCCGGTGCTCGTGTAGAGGAACGGAACCGACTCGTGCAGGTCGTGCGCAACAGTCGGATGCCAGTACAGAAGGCCCCGCACGAAATTCCTGGTGAGATTCTGCGACATCACCATTCCGTCGCGGTTGTTGTCGTGAGCGGTGTACTTGCCCCAGTAGATCAGCGGGATGCGATTGTTGCCGAGTTTGAGCGCGAGCGACTCTTTGACGACATCGACCTCGCGATCGCGGCCATCCACTTCAGTCACCGGCGTGATGAGCGTGATGACGTTCGCGCGAATGTCCTTGACGAAATCCGATTCGTCGACCGCAAGGCGATACGCGAGCTCCATCAGCATCTCGGGACTGCCCGTCTCAGGCGAGTGAATCGCCCCACTCAGCCAATAGACTGGCTTGGCCGTCCTGACGATCTGCGCGCGATCTGCCGCCGAGAGTCCGCGCGGATCGGCGAGCTTGCCGAGTGCGGTGCGATTCTGCTCGAGGTTGGCGATGTTGGCTTCGTCGGAAATCGCGACGACGATGGATTCTCTGCCTTCTTCACTCTTGCCGAGTGAAAACTTTTTTACGCGCGTGGGCGCCGCGGCGGCGAGCGCGTCGAAGTACTTGTTGAGATCAGCGACATACGAGAGGCGGCCCAGAGTCCCGGGCACGTAGCCGAGGATTTTGAGCGGAGTGGGAACAGTGGCCGATGCGGGAAGGGAAGAGACGAGCTCGGTGGTGAACTTCCAGTGTGGATCGGTCGGCGTGAGCTCGGTGATCTGGCGCGAGTAAGCTGAATCCACAGGCTGCTGGGCAGTTAGCGAGACACCGAACAGTGCGCAAGCGACGAGAGGTAATGTGACAATCCCTTTCTTTGGCGTCATCGGATTGGTTGGCTAGAATTGCGAGACGAAATCCATGAGCGGCACTTTCTTGTAGCCCATCGGGATTACAAATAGCGAATCCGGCACGATCTTTCGCTCGTAGGTCAGCGTCTCCATTGAAGAATGCCGTGTTACGCTCCCGGCCGGCCCAGTGATGGTAGTCTCAGTAACGGTCTTCAGGGGCGTACCGTACTTTGCCAAACGCTTTGCGGCCTTCGAGGCCTTCGCCGCCAGCGCGTCCACTCCGGGAAGTCCACGTGTCATCGCGCGCAGCCGATCCACGGCTGCTTTCGCGCGCGTCGAATCACGTCCGGAAGAGTCCAGCATCAGGTCGGGTGCGACGTAAAAGTCTGTTGTAATCGCCATCGTGCGCACGCTGGTGTCGCCGAACACCGCCATCGACATGCGCGAGCCTGAGTGCATCTGAAAATGAATGGTCGCGTGACCCGCGACCATCGGTCCCGGCCCAATGCTGTCAAGCCTGGTACTGTCGCCGGTCGAATCGAATTTCATCGTCGCGCCCATCGCTCCCATGCCCGACAACATCGCGGATGTCTTCATCTCGGCGTACATCTTCCGCGCTGAATCAACGAAGACTATGGTGAGATCACTGTCACCCGCGGTGACGAGTTGCGTCATGCCCGTTCGCATGAACGGAATCGCGGCACTGGAGCGGACATACTCTGTGCGATACCTCTCCGTCGATTCTACCGAGCGAGTGAGGATCGTGTCCGTCTTTCCGGTGGGTCGCTGCATCACCAACTGCTGGTCGAAGACGATGCCTGGAGATTGCGCGCCGGCAGCAGACGTGAGGCTGGCGATGGCAATCGAGCAAAGCAATGCATGCCTGGTCAACATCTAATCGCTCCAGAGACGGGTGATGCGAATCTACGGTCGGCGGTTAAGCCGCGCATAGCGAAATTCGATCACGTCGTCTACTCAGCTAACTCCTTCCTACTGGAGCAAGATGCGAAAGACGTTAGCGACCATCGGATTGTGCCTGACTGTCGCCGTGATGACAATTCCGGCGCTTGCAACCCTCGTCCAGATTCGCCCTGCCTCGCGTCGTCAGGTCACGTTCGAGTGTAAGTGACCTGGGCCGAGCCTTGGTTAGGCGGATCGTAAGTGATTGTTCCCTGAAGCTCTTTAGGCGTGATGAGCCTGCCATCGAAATGCGACGTGAGCGGGGACCCCGGCGTCACGCTGTTAGTCGAAGAGAAATCCAGATGCACATCGGCCCCCTTGACCGATCCGGTGACGCTGATATCGCCCCCGCAACACGCCTCGCCGTACCAGGTGCCCGCACCGGAGATGGACGAGCCGTTGACCGCCAGGTTCACTTCCCAGGAACTCTCGGGCCCGACGTCCTCCGCCCATTTCCCGTTCAGACTGCCCGGCCCAATCGCGTCCGAGCATCCGGTACCCACCAACGCCAGCAACAACATCGACACCACAAAACGCATCAGCACCTCCAGCAATGGATCGTCTGAGAGCCAATCTGCAGCCCTCCTCAAGATTCGCCAAGCTGAAAATGCTAAGCGGAAACCCTCAGCCAGCT
Organism: Gemmatimonadaceae bacterium; assembly: GCA_050733495.1. Taxonomy (GTDB): domain Bacteria; phylum Gemmatimonadota; class Gemmatimonadetes; order Gemmatimonadales; family Gemmatimonadaceae; genus UBA4720. The sequence goes on from JBOHTC010000105.1 coordinate 9,193, forward strand.
CGCGCTATCGTCAGCGGAGCGACACCAATCCCAGAATGCTCGACAACAGTGTTCCGAGGATCGAAGGACTGCCATTGAGCGCCGACCCATATTGTGACCGGGTGTAGTATCCGTCATCGTACCCGCGCTGGAAGCCCTGACGGAAGTAATAGTTGTAGTCAGCCTGGTCGACGTAGTATCCCGAGTATCCATAGTTGGCATCGCGATACGCGGCGGAGTTCGCGTAGTTCGCCCGCCAGCCATCCTGCCTGTCGGCTTGTCCGAACCGAACTCCTTCCTGATAGCCATCATTCACAGCCTGCCGCAGCACGTTCACGCCGTACTGGTTCGTCTCGCGTGTGAGGCCGTTGTAGCGATAGCGATATGAGGGCGGAGCGCTTATGTACGGATCATTCGAGTAGTTGCGGGCAGCCTGTAGCCGCAACTGCTGTTGGCGAAGCTGGGCCAGATAAAGCTGCTCGGCGCGGTATTGATTGGCGCGCTTTTGCTGCTGCAACAGGGCGGCCTGCTGCTGACTGAAGCTCACCTGTTGAGCGAGGCGTTGCCTGTACAGCAAAGTGCGTTGCTGTTCGGTCTGAATGCGCTGGCGTTGCACAGTCGCGGGGAGCACAGCGTTTCGCGGCGGTGCTCTAACCGGTGCGGGTGCTCGCGTCACAGCCTGTGTTCTCACGACGCGGCTCGGCGCGACTTGCGGAACACGCTGGCGCTGAACTGGGGCTGGTCGCGCGACTGGACGCGCAGATTCTCTTGTTCGCGCGGGAGGCGCCGTCTTAGCCGGCTGATGTTGGGCGACCGGCTGCGCGTGTTGTGGAGGCGCTTGCCTTTGGTGATCGGGAGCAGACTTGGCGGGTTTCGGCTGCTCTCCATGCTTGTCCGCGGGCGGTGCGTCCTTTTTGCCGTGACCATCTTGCGCGCTCGCCCCCACGCTTGCGCAGGCCAATAGTGTAAGTGCGTAGCTGAAAACTCGGGCGCTTTTCATGGTCGTGCCTCCATTTGGAGAACAAGCCCTGAGGGGGCAACTCCTGTGCCCCGTGCGGCGCCTCAAGCGCGACTGTGCGGCTCAAATTTGAGAGCGATTTACGGTTTCACCTGCCGCGCAATCCGTCTACTTTGTTTGGGTGGGCGGTCTTCGCCATCACGCGCCCAGATGAGTTCCTTCCTCTACCACTTACGGGCTGCAGCCTGCAACACGGCCCGAACCTGAATAGGAGTCCAGAGCAATGGCAATCTTCAAAGAGCAAGCTGTTCCCCGCAGGGATCCCTCGATGGGCCCGCAAGACCTTCCTCCGAGAGAGCCGGATATTCTTTCGCACAACGTATCCGCTTTTGAGCCGGCACCGAGGGTGCGGCCGAAGGAAGGGAAGGAATCGGTAATCGCCGCGGATCTGACGATCGAGGGCAAGATCGAAGGATCTGGCCACGTTCGCATGGCTGGGCGCTTCAAGGGAGATGTGAATGTCGATGGCGACCTCACGATCGACCCGGGCGCCAGGATCACCGGATCCGTACGCGCGAGCACGGTGACCGTGGGCGGCGATCTCGACGGAAATATCGACGCCGCATCTCGCGTCGAGCTGCTCTCGACCGGCGTTCTCAACGGCGATCTCAAGGCGGCATCACTCACTGTGGCGGCCGGCTCGCGGATGCGCGGTAACGTCTCGTTCGGCTGGGACGATGTTGCCGCTCCGAAGCCAAGACTCAAAGTGGAGAACGACGCCAAGTCATGAACACGCCGAGCGTGGCGAACCCGGGAAAGTCGCGTCTTTGCCCCCACTGCAAAGCGACCATTCTGCAGAGCGCGACCATCTGTCCGGCGTGCGATCACAGCTTGAGGTTCGACTCCACCCGTAAGCGGAGAGCAGCGCCGAGCTTCTCTCCGCTCCGCGTGGAGGGCACGATCAAGCATCCGCAAGCGGGCGAGCCGTGGGAGTATTCCATCGTCTTGTCGATTGTCGGCGATCGAGGCGAGGAAGTGTCGCGCCAGGTTGTCAGCGTGGGCGCGCTGAATCCTCAGCAGCAGCGGACTTTCAAACTCGCGGTGGAGGTGTTTACGCCGTCGAGCGAAGAGGCGTCGAAGGAAGGGTAGCCGTCCGGCGACACCCGGCCTGTCACCTCGATGCGGGTAGTGTATGATCCCGAGTCGCTGCCAGATGATAATTCGGGCGATGGCGAAAAAGGAACTCCTACGTCATTTGACGCATAGATGACGCGGCCACAGTTTGCGACCGTGGAGGGGCAGAAGCTAACGCTTGCCACCCAAACTCCCAGGCCTCATGCCAAACGCACTGCGCCTCCCGCTTCTCGGATTCGTCGCGACTCTTTGTTTTGCATTGGCGTCCTCGATCGCAGCCGCTCAGGCATCTCCGAGCGTCCGCGACAAGCTGACGGTCCCTGATAGCGGACACGTTCAGATCCTGACGCTGGCCACGGCTCGACGATTCGCGGACGGATCGTCGCCGTGAGCGGCGAACAGTCACGTTCCAGAGCCAGGCTGGAAGCATGCAGCTGGCGATGGCTCGCATTACGCAAATAAAAGAGATTGCGACGGCCGATTTGCACCAGGGAGAGTACTGGTTCCCGAATCCGAATTCGACGCGGCTCTTCTTCGCGCCAAGCGGACAGATGCTCAAGAAGGGAGAGGGCTACTTCTCGGATTACGAGCTCTTCTTTCCGGGCGTCGCCTACGGACTGACCGACAACGTGACAATCGGCGGCGGATTTTCTCTGCTTCCGGCCGGGGTCGAGGACCAGGCCTACTACCTGACGCCGAAAGTCGGGTTCAGTTTGAGCGACCAGGTCCATCTCGCCGCCGGAGTGCTGTTCGCGGGGACGAGGGGAGGAACCGGCGGCGTCTATTATGGCGTCGGAACCTACGGCAACGACAACGCCAGTGTGACTGTAGGCGGCGGATACGGCTTCGCCGGCGGGGAGATAGAAGCGAAACCGGTGGGAATGATCGGCGGCGAGCTTCGAATCGCGCCCAGAGTGGGAATCGTCACCGAGAACTACCTGCTCCCAATCTCGGACAACAATCTTCTCTACTCGTTCGGGTTCCGCTTCATGGCAGAGAAAATCACCACTGATCTCGCTCTGGTGAATGTTTCCGGCAGCCACATCATTGGCATTCCCTACGTGGATTTCGTTTTTCGTTTCTAGCGGCTAATGCCCAGCTGGAATCTGCCAGATCTCCACCACGCAGCGGACGACAAACGGAACGGCGACGCGATTTCGCTTCGCATCCACAGCGATGTCCGCCGGCGAAACGGATCACAATGTGAAAGGCCATTACGAAGCATATTGGACGACGGTCGCGGGTCGGTCATACTTTATGGCGCAGCCAAAGGAAGAACTTCGCTTGCCCTCGCCGTTAACCTCAGGAATTTCGCGCAGGTCGCTACTGATTCTGTTGAGTTGTGCGGCGTTCGTTCCGCGACTCGCTGACGCCCAAGTGACCGATGCTTTCGACCCGCTGACCGTTCCTACTCCGCCGATGATCTGTCGTTGGATTCCACCAACTCCCAGGGATTCGGTCGCCTTCATCATTGAGTTCCTGGACCGGCCCGATTCCCTTGGGAACCGGGTCAGTCGAACCTTTTTCGATTCGGCCGGGACACCTCGGTACATGTTCGTCAGCGCGCCCCGGACGGTCTCGGCGACCGAGATTCGAGAGTACATCGTTGTAGTGCAGTTCCATCCGAAACGGATCGGTGGAACCGTGATTATACCGGCTACGTTCAGCTCGCCGTCATCGGATTCGGCCAAACGCGAACCCACTATTAAAGAAGACCTAACTGAGCCGGCAATCGCTCACGCCGAAGCGCTGGCGAGGTGGTTCTGGGAACATCGCTGCAGTCAATCGCCCCCAGTCCCGTAGCGAATTACACTCTCGCCTGCAAATTTGCGAGACGCTCCGTGGCTTTCTCCAGCGTCTCCGTCTTCTTGCAGAACGCAAATCTTGTAACCGACTTTCCCAGCTCCGGCCGCGAATAAAAACTCATTCCCGGCACTGTCGCGACTCCGACCTCCTTCGTCAGCCAGATCGCAAACTCTCTCGATTCGAGATCGGAGATGTCCGAAAAATCGGCCAGGATGTAATACGCCCCTTCCGGCGGGGCGTATTTGAAGCCCGCTTCGTCGAGCGCCGAGCACATGATGTCGCGTTTCGCGCGGTACTCGAGAGCGAGATGGTTGTAGTAGTCCGAATCGAACGCCATTCCGATCGCGCCCGCTGCCTGGAGCGGCGCCGGAGCTCCCACCGTCAAAAAGTCGTGAACCTTCCTAATAGGTGAAGTGAGCTCGAACGGCGCGATCGCGTAGCCAAGCCTCCAACCGGTGCAGCTGAAAGTTTTCGACAGCCCGGAAATCGTAACGGTCCGCTCTCTCATTCCCGGCCAGGTCGCGAGCACGTGGTGCCCGCCCGCGTAACGAATGTGCTCGTAGATCTCGTCGGTAATTGCGATCGCATCGAACTTCTGACATAGCTCAGCGATCAGCGCAATCTCGTCCCGCGTGAATACGCGTCCGGTTGGATTGTGAGGAGTGTTCACCACTATCGCGCGCGTTTTGTTCGAAAATGCTGCGCGCAATTTATCCGGATCCAATCGCCAGTCCGGCGCCTCCAATGGCACGAACACCGGCTTCGCTCCCGCGAGGACCGCGTCCGGACTGTAGTTCTCGTAAAACGGCTCGAACACGATCACTTCGTCGCCCGGATCGATCAGCGCCAGGAACACCGACGCCATCGCTTCCGTCGCGCCGCACGTCACCGTGATCTCCCGCTCCGGGTCCACTTCCATCCCGTACCAGCTCTGGTATTTGTTGGCGATCGCCACTCGGAGCGCGGGACTCCCCCACGTAATCGCGTACTGGTTCACGTCGCCGCGGATCGCTGCGCATGCCGCTTCCTTCATCGGGTCGGGCATCGGGAAATCGGGGAAGCCCTGCGCGAGATTGATCGCGCCGTACTGGTTCGCGACGCGGGTCATCTCGCGGATCACGGACTCCGTGAAGGTGCTCGCGCGCTTCGCGGTCGCGGCGCGACGGGATGCTGCCTGGATCTCGATCATAGACGCTCGGCGGAAAACGTCTGAGAAATCTCACCACTTTCACGCACGTTCGCGAGAACCTGCTAACGATCGGGGGTTGGGCCGGCGCGTGCGACCCGCGCCTTCCCGACGGTGGCTCGCCAACGTGCACGGTTGTAGGCGGCCGTCCTACACCGGCCGTATCGAAACATGGATCGCACAAGTCGCGATCGGCTGACTCCGGCGCCTGAGTCCCTATTGTAGCGTCATCCCTCGACGGGATCACGCTGCAATCAAAGGTTGCTACATGAAGCGCTCCATAGCTCGAGACGCTGCGGTCGTTTTTCTTTTTCCAATTGTCGTTCTTCTCCTCGTATTCGCGGTTGGCTGCGGGTACGATTCCACCGCGGCGTATCCGCCACCGCCGCCTACGTCAGTCGCGGGTCTCTGGACGGCTTCAGGGGGGGCGCCAGCAATTGTGCACCTGGCTCCGTCGCAACTACTGGCGAGTGCGGGACAGACGCCCGCTACCGTCATCACTACGCCGAGCGCGGCATTGACCGGCCTGGGCGGCGTCGCGGTCGATGTGGATGGAGCATTGTGGGTCACGAGCTCTGACGACTCCGCGCTCGTCGCCTTCAGCAACGCTGCTCTCCTGCAATCCGGAACGACCCCCGCCAGGACGGTAATCACGTCGATCGCGGGCTCGCTCAGCAAGCCGACGGGTGTCGCCTTCGACCGGCAGCACCGGATGTGGGTTGCAAACGCCGCGAATGGAACCGTAGTCCGATTCGATCGACCACAGACGGCCACGGGCGGAGCGCAGGTGCCCGCTGTGATCATCTCCGGATTGGGGGAACCAGCATCTCTTGCTTTCGACGCGGCAGGACTGCTATGGGTGTCCGACAGTCGGAGGGACAAGATTGCCGGCTACAGCGAAGCACAGCTGGCTCAATCGGGATTCATCGAGCCCCAGGTCGTCATCAGCTCCCTCGCGGGCGCTCTCGCGATCCCCGCCGGAATTGCGTTCGACGCGGACGGCAATCTGTGGGTCGCCAACATCGGCAATCGCAGGGTGGTCTCGTACACTCCCCAGCAGATCGCCGCAACGTCGACCCCTGCGCCCAATGTCATAATCTCTTCCAACGGCCAATCGCTCGACATACCCGCTGGTCTGGCGTTCGACTCGGACGGAAGTTTGTGGGTGATAGGCGGCACCGGCACCCTGGAAAAATTTCCGCACACTTCGCTCGCCGTCAGCGGCGCGCCGGCGCCGACCGTAACCGTTACGACCAACGGGTACAACCTGTTCTGGAGCGCCGCGTTTTTCCCGAAGCCGACGGGCTTGCCCCTCAACTGATGCAGCCAACCGTTCTTCTGGTCAGAGAGAACAACGGCAGGATCGTACCGCGCATTGTGCGACCGCAGATGATTCTGGTCGCCGGTCCGTATCGCTCGGGCACCAACGACGATCCGTGGCTCATCGATGCAAACCTCGCGGTGATGACGGAGGTGTCGCTCCGGATTTTTCGCAAAGGACATCTGCCGGTGATGGGGGAGTGGTTCGCGTTCCCGCTCATCGACCATGCGGGCTCCGGAAGAATGGGCGATCGCATCTTCAACGAGATCTTCCATCCGATCGCGCGGCGCATCGTCGAAAAGTGCGACGCATGCCTGCGGATTGGTGGCGCGTCAGAGGGGGCCGATGAGATGGTCTCTCTCGCCTGGAATCAGGGAAAGAGGATCTATTTGTCGCTCGAGGATATTCCGCCAGTCAGCGACTGACGACTATTTGAGGAGGCCGTGCGCTACGACGTAGCGCACCAGATCTTCCTTCGACTTGAGGCCCATCTTCTCGAGCAGTCGCGTCCGATATGTGCTCACGGTCTTGGCGCTCAACCTCAGATGCGCGGCGACGTCCTTCACCATCATCCCGCTGCCAAGCGCGCGCAGAACCTCGAACTCCCGATCACTGAGCTGCTCGTGCGGCGAGCGCGCCGCTCCCTCCTCAAGCATCCCGGCCAGACGCTCGGCCATCGACTCACTCACGTACTTGCCGCCGCGAGCGACGCGACGGACGGCGTGAACGAGCTGCTCCGGAGAATGATCTTTCGTGAGATAACCCGCCGCGCCCGCCCTCAGTGAGCGCATCGCCCACTGATCTTCGGGGTGTGCGCTGATCACGAGCACTTTCACCGACGGATGCACCTTGCGGAGATCCTGGAGCGTGTCGATGAACGTCGCACCCGGCATGCTGACGTCGAGCAGCACCACGTCGACCGCGGTCGCGGCGAGGAGACGGAACAGCTCGACTGCGCTCGATGCCTCTCCGGCGACGGCGATTCCGGTATCGTCGCTGACGATGCGGCGAAGTCCTTCGCGGACGATCGGATGATCGTCAGCGATTGCGACGCGAATCAAACCCGCCGCCATGTATCCGTCCTGATGGTGGTCACTTCATCACCTTTGCGCCGAGGGGAACCCGGAGCAGCACCGTCGTCCCGCGATCCGCGCTTCCAGTAATGCTGAATTGGCCGCCGCAGGCGAGCGCTCGCTCCCGCATTCCGACTACGCCGAGCGATTTCGTACCCTCGAGGCACATCGGTGGCGCGCCAATGCCATTGTCGGTCACCTCGAGCGTCAGCAGCGATTCGGTTTGCTCGAGGCGAATCGTCACTCTGCTCGCATTTGCGTGCCGAGCGACGTTGGTGAGCGACTCCTGGAGTATTCGAAACGCGGAGCTTCCGAGGTGGTCAGGTATGGCAGAGCCGTCGGTCGCGACATCAATCGCCACGTCGATTCCGGTTCGCGACCTGAATTCCTGGCCCTGCCACTCGAGCGCCGCCGCCAGGCCGAGCTGATCGAGCACGCTCGGCCGCAGCGCCGTCGCTATACGGCGAACCGCGTTTAGTGTCTGGTCGATGCGCTGGATCACCGACACGCACTGCTCCATCATCTCGTGATCGCGAGGGAGCCGCTTCTTCATCCAGGCGACGTCGAGCTTGAGTCCGGTAAGCGCCTGACCCAGCTCGTCGTGGATTTCGCGCGCGACTTCGGTGCGCTCTTCTTCGCGAACTTTCTGGAGACGCGAGGCGAGCGCTCGTAACTGCTCGCGCGAAACGCGCAGCTCTTCGCTCGCGTGGTGCCTGTCGGTGACGTCGCGCTGGATGCCGAAGTGTCCGGCGATGCGGCCGCGCTCGTCGTGGATCACCATGTAGTCGCCTTCGATTCGCAATGGAGACCCATCGAGCCGCCGCTCGTCGGTTTCGGTATGCAGATAGCCGGCGTCAAAGAACCCGCGCCACCGGCCCTTCGCCATCTCGAGGTCGTGGGCGAAGAATTGAGCGGGAGTCCTGCCGAGGAGCTCCTCGGGCGTCGACGCATTGAACTGGGTGAGTATCGCGGAGTTCACCTTGGTCATCCGCTGGTGCGCGAAGACATAGTCGAGGACTTCCTGCTTGTCGACGCCATCGTCCCATTCGACGGGCTCGTCGAGCATCATGAAAAAGAATCCATCGAGAGACTGCGAAAAGAACAGCTCCAGAAGTCTTTCGTTCTCGATGCCGGCGGGAATACCCATGTGGCTAAGCCATCGATTGGGGAATGAAAGGTACGGCTGGGCTTTGCTGATTACAAAGAGGGCCGATTATGCGCTCGACCGTCGGCACTCGAGGAGTGTCAATCGACAGCGCGAACGCTACGGCTCCCCCGCACGCGGTGGGATCGGGCGAATGCGAGATATCACGCTCTTTCGCGCGAGCCGCTCTGTAGGACGTGGGATTACAGGGTCCGCGGCCCTCAAACAGTTCGGTCGTTGGGCGCCCCTTCCGTCTTACTCCATTACCAGCGTACGATTCGGGGCGACTTACGGCGGGTTGCCTTTGGTTTTGGGGCGTGCGCGCCGGATCGAAGCGCGAAGCACGACTCACATATCCATAACCGGAGCGGAAATGTCGGGAACGCTACTCATCGTCGTCCTGATCGTCATCATCGGCGCCGTGTGGCTTTGGAAAAGAGGGAAGCCGCCCGCGCCGTGAGAACCGGCGACTGAACTAGTCTCCGGTTCGGCTTTGCGCCGCTACCGATTCGGACCCTTCATCAGCACTTCGATCGCACCGGTCGTCCCCGCTCTCACGCCGAACTTGGCGCCGGCCTCGGTCACGTTGTAGTAGCGTAGGTCGCCGACCTGAAACGCCTGTATGGTCTTCAGCGCGTTGACGTCGCCGACTTCTAGTCCGTCGACGAACACCGTCGCGAATTCGCTGGCCGAAGAGGTCATGGTCGCCGCCCCGTGCGGCGCGAGCCAGTTTGGCCGCAGACGGCTTACAGCGTCATACGCGCTCAGGTTGTCGGCGTGAGCGCCAGAGATCTCTTCAGCGCTCAGCATATTCCCGCTGGGCACACCACCGACCCCCGGTGCACCCGTGCTCGCGCACCCGACCAGGGCCGCAGCCGCCAACATATAAAAATGTTTCACCTTCATGGTATCCTCTCGGATTTGATTGCAGCTTCGCTCTACTGTGCAGTTAACGACGTTCCTGCGCCAGAGCCAGTTTCAAACTCGTTAAGACTACTTTGTCCTGATCTCGATTATCTGCTTTCGCAGGCTCGGATCATCCCGCGTCGGTAATGACTTCGATTGCTCCCGAAACGTTGCCTAGCCCGAACCTGCTTTGGGCCTCAGTGCCGTTGTAGTAGTGGATCTCGCGGATTCCGCCGACGTCGAGCGACTTGAGCGACTCGAGATCGCCTAACAGCTGGTGATTTAGGTACACCTTCGGGAAGCCGTTATCGGCACCCGACAAGCTCGTCGCACCGTGGCTCTGCAGAAACGCGGGACGGAGCATCCTCACGGCGTCGTACGCGTTGGATACCCGCGCATCGGCGATTTCTTCCCACGTTATGACGTTTGCGTTGCGCGGCCCGCTATTGCTCTGGAGGGAGGAGCTCGGCGCGCACGCGAGCGAGGCGCCGGCAATCAAAAGCATCAGGGATTTTGTAAGCATCATCTGCCTCCTAATTTGGCGAGCGCGGCACGAACCAGCTCGGCCGCCGACTTTGAAGTTGCACCACTGTCGAGCGCGGCGCGAACTCCGCGCTCCGCGTCAGCGCTTGAATAGCCCAGTGATACCAGTGCGCGCATAGCGTCGTCAGCAGCCGCGCTAGCCGGCGCCGCCGAGGTTCCTGTCATCTCTCCGAGTCCATCGAGTTTGTCGCCCAGATCGAGTATCAGGCGCTCTGCCTTCTTTCGACCGACGCGCGGAACGCTTTGAAGCGTAGGGATGTCCTTCTCCCTGATCGCCCGAATGAGCCGCGTCGCCGAGAGAGCCGAAAGCATGCCGATGGCGAGCGAAGGTCCAACCCCATTCGCGGTGAGCAGTTTCTCGAACAACCTCTTCTCGAACACGCTGACGAACCCGAACAGCTGCCACGAATCCTCCTTCACCACCAGCGAGGTATGGAGTTCGACTTCCTCGCCGGCGCGCGGCAGCGCCTCGTACGCGCTGAGTGGAATCGTCAGCTCGTATCCGACACCGCCGCTGGTCATCACCTCGAGCGAATCGAGATCTTTTGCGACGAGCTTTCCGTGAATCGATGCGATCAACGCTTCAACGTCACTTCGATGATGCCGTTGATCCCGTTTGGATTCTGCATCCCGTACTTGGTGCCGGCTTCGGCACCCCTGTAAAAATGGATCTCGCGCACGTTGGAGGCGGCAATGTTTCGGAGCGAGCTGGTATCGCCGTAACGGACGGTGCCAACATAGACATCGGGCAGTCCCGAGTCTGAGCCCGTCGTCGTCTCGCCGCGAGAGCGCAGAAATTCCGGGTGCAGCTTCTCAACCGCCTCGTACGCGGTTGTGGCGCTGCTTGACGCGATCTCCTGCTCGGTGATCACGCTCGAGCTGCGATGCGGGCGGGCCGTGTCATCACTGCTGGTGGTACTCCCGCCACTGGCGCAGCCGATGCCCGCAACGACGACAACGACCGCGAAATATCTCATCCTCATAAACATCCTCCCCGGTTTTGAGTCGCGATCATCAAACCTGTCGCGCATTCTCCAGCGCCGCCAGCCGCCGTATTGGCTCGATTTTCGGGAGGTCGGGCGCGAGGGCGTAGGCAAGCGCAGCCGCGACGCCATCCGCCGCGTCGGTCGGCTGGGGCGCGGACTTCAGTCTCAACAATCGAGTGACCATGAATTGGATCTGGAGCTTCGTCGCCGCCCCGGTTCCCGCGACCGCCTTCTTGATCTCGGCGGGCGGATACTCGTGGATGTCGAGTCCCGCCTGCGCCGCGGCGAGGAGAATCACTCCGCGCGCGTGGCCAAGGACGACGGTCGTGCGGACGTTCCGGGCGTAGAAGATGTCCTCGATGGAAAGAACCGTCGGCCTGTGCCTCCGGATCAGCTCTGCCACCCCGTCGTGGATCTCCGCGAGGCGCTGTGGGAGCGCATCGCGCGGCTTGGTGCGAATCACGCCGCACTCGATCAGCGTCAACGGGTTGCGGCCTTCCTTTCGAATGATCCCGTAGCCCATGACCGCCGTGCCCGGGTCAATGCCAAGGACGACGACGGGCTCGGCGTCACGCACCTGTCATCTGCTCTATGTCCATGTCGAAGTTCGCCGAGACCTTCTGGACGTCGTCGAGGTCCTCGAGCTCCTCGAGGAGCTTTACGAGTGATTCGGCGTTCTTCCCGTCGACGTGCACCGTCGACTTAGGAATGAATGCGACTTCCGATTCGACGATCTCGATTCCGGCCTGCTTGAGTCCATCTTCGACCGTGTGCAAACCATGCGGGTCCGTCGTCACGACGAACTGATCTCCTTCGGCCTTGAAGTCCTCGGCGCCGGAGTCGAGGGCTTTCTCGAGCACGCTGTCTTCCTCGTACCGCGCACCGTCGATGTAGATCTGGCCCTTGCGATCGAAGAGATAAGACACGGAGTGCGGCGGTCCGAGATTGCCCCCTAACCGTGTGAGCTTGTGCCGGATCTCGGCGACGGTGCGAGTGGGATTGTCGCTCAAAGCCGAGATGAGAATCGCGACGCCCCCCGGACCGTAGCCCTCGTAGGTGACCTCGGTATAATGAACTCCCTCGAGCTCGCCGGTTCCTTTCTTGATGGCGCGCTCGATGTTTTCCTTGGGCATCGACTTGGCTTTCGCGGCGTCGATGGCGGTGCGGAGGCGCGGATTTCCCGCCGGATCACCACCCGCGAGCTTGGCCGCCATCGTGATCTCACGAATGAGCTTCGTGAATTGGGCGCCGCGCTTGGCGTCGGTTGCCGCCTTGTAATGCTTGATTTGCTTCCACTTGGAATGACCGGCCATGTCAGCTCGCTCCGAGACGTGTTGCCATTTTCAGCTCGGTTAAATTGGTGTGCTCGTCGGACGCAGGCGGGCCTGATTGGGAGCGCGCGCAAGCTCCTGAATCAATCCGTTCAGCTCCATGCGTGATGCCTCATCTAACTGCCCGGCCGCCGCTTTGACAAGGTCCTCGAAAGCGAGCGCGCAACGGGTACGATCGTGCCCGGTCAGGCCGCCAAAAATCCCAAACGCCGTGGAGCGGATTCCGCTCGGTACCGCGATCGCGGAAAGCCACTGTCTCGTCTGTTCGGTTCGCTCCACCGTGAGGTCCCGAGACAGGCTGTAAGGGGGAAGAATCCCCGCGCAGAGTCGTCCGAGCTGAAGACACGCGAGGAGTGTTTCCCGGTCCCCGCCCAGAGATGCTCTGCCCGCGAGCGCCGCGACCGAGCGGAACCGGAATTCAGGGACTGCTAGCGCGAAGCGTGGGAGCTGACCGAGCACTCTCCGAATCTAGGCACGGACTCAACCCCCGGCTACATTCCGCCGTATGGCCGCACCGGTCCTGAACCCCCCCAAAACGATCCTATGGGTAGACGACGAAGGCGAGCTGCTCGAGCCGCACCGCATCTTCCTAAGGTCCAAGGGCTATACCGTAGAGTGGGCGTCCAACGCCGATGACGCGATAGAGCTGCTGAGACGGCGCCCCTTCGACATTCTGCTCCTCGACGAGCAGATGCCCGGCAAGCGCGGACTCGAGGTCTACCGGGACGTGCGCGAGATCGCACCGACCCTGCCGGTCGTAATGGTCACGAAAAGCGAGGAGGACTCGACCCTAAAGGAAGCGATTGGCGTCAACATTCGCGACTACCTGGTGAAGCCGATAAATCCCCGCCAGGTCCTGACGGTGGTGACGCGAATTCTCGAGGGGCCGCGGATCCGCCAGCAGGCAATTGCCCGAAGCTTCGTCGAGAGATTCCGCGCGATCGAGCTCGAGCGCGATACGAATCTCGACTGGCGCGGCTGGATCGATCGCTACGACGAGCTGATGCGCTGGGACGTGGATCTCGCCGCGGCCGGAGAGATGGGACTCTACGAGTCGCTCCAGGGCCTCTATCCTGACATGCACCGCGAGTTCGCTGCCTACATAAAAGAAAACTATCCGGAGTGGCTCAAGCAGCTCGGTGGAAATCGTCCGCCGCTATCGATCGACATCGTCGCCGAGTTTCTGATGCCAATCCTTGAGCGCGACAAGGCAGCGGTGTTCATCGTCGTCGATTGTCTCCGTCTCGATCAGTGGCGAGTGCTGGAGCCGCTGCTCGCTCCGTTCTTCGACGTCGAGACCACTCACTATTTCGCGGTTCTTCCAACCGCGACTCCCTACTCGCGAAACTCGCTGTTCAGCGGACTCTTCCCGGGCGAGATCGCGGCGCGACTGCCGGACTGGTGGGGTAACGCAGATCGAGAGGACGAGTCCCTCAACGCCCACGAGCGCGAGCTGCTCGAAGCACACCTCGAGGAGTTGTGCGGAAAGACGCCGGTGCGCTACCAGAAGATCTCGACCTCCTCAAATTCCGACGAGCTCGAGCGGCACCTCGGCACAGCGATCGGCCCCGAGGGCGTCAGCGCCTTCGTGTTCAACTTCGTCGATCTGCTTACCCACGGCCGCAGCGAATCGCAGATCCTCTACGAAGTCGCGCGCGACGAGATCGCTCTCCGACAGATCACTCGCCAGTGGTTTCAGCGTTCGGCGCTCTTCAGCGTCTTGAAGGAGGCATCGCGGCGAAAAATCTCGGTGCTGTTGACTACAGATCATGGCTCGATCCACTGCAACACACCCGCGACCGTTTACGCCAAGCGCGATGCGAGCGCGAACCTGCGCTACAAATTCGGCGAGGATCTTCGGGCAGAGAGATCGGATCAAGCGCTCTTGTTTCCAAGCGAAGACATACTGCGCTTGCCGAGGCGCGGAGCCGGCGGCAACACGCTGCTCGCAACCAATGATTGTTTTTTCGTGTATCCGACGAAGCTGCGCGAGTACCAGAGCCGGTATCGCGGATCTTTCCTCCACGGCGGCGTGACGCCGGAGGAAGTAATTCTCCCGTTGGCGTTGCTTACTCCGCGCCGCTAAATGCCGGCGACGCCGGTTTATAAGCGCCTCCTACCTTACCTGCGCCCGCACGGCTGGCGCATGTCGATCACGATCGTCGCGAATCTTGTCGCCGCGCTGCTCGATGGCTTTGCGATCGCGCTGCTCATCCCTTTCCTCAACATCCTGTTCCACCAGCCAGCCACGGCGATTCCGAAAGGGCTCGTGGCAAGACTCATCGACGCCACGATCGGCGGACGGATAATTCCCGGCGACGAGATGCGATCGCTCAGGAACGTCATCGTCGTCGTGCTGATGGCGGTGGTGCTCAAGAATATCCTCGTCTGGATCGCGGGACAGTTCGGCGCGACCCTCCAGGAATTCGTCACCCGCGATCTCAGGAATTCCGTCTACCGTCATCTCGCGCATCTGCCTCTGGGATACTTCACGCAGATGAAGGCCGGTCAGATTCTGTCGCGAGTGATTAACGACACTTTCGAAACACGCTTGATTCTCACCCAGATCGTCACGCAGTCGCTCCAGAGCGCGTCACTCGTGATAGTCTACATCGCGATTTTGTTCAGCATCTCGTGGAAGCTGTCCCTGATCGCGCTCGTGATTCTACCGTTGCTCGGTTTTTCGCTCCAGCCAATGCTCCGAAAGCTTCGGCGAGGCAATCTTCGTCGCGGCAACGTGCACGGCGAGATGACGAGCGTTCTCCAGGAGACGATCAGCGGCATCCGCCTCGTCAAGGCCTCGGGAACCGAAGTGTACGAGGAAGCGAGGTTCGCCGAGGGCAGCAACAAGTACGCGCTGACGAGTCTCAAGATGGCGCGTCTCGCGCTGGTTGCGCCGCCAGTGACGGAGATCATCGGGACTTTGATTGCCGTTCTCATTCTTTGGATCGGCGCATGGCAGGTGCTCACCACCCGGACCATGACCGGCGCCACACTTCTCGCGTTCCTGACCCTCGTGCTTCGATTGCTTCAACCCCTGAAGCAGCTCTCTCAGATGAGAACCACGGCGCAGTCGTCGCTCGCGTCGGCTGAGAGGCTGTTCCAGATCCTTGATTCGCCGGCGGAGTTTCAGCGCGATCGCGGTACCCGCGACGCCGCAACGTTCCAGCGCGAGTTGCGCTTCGAGAACGTCACCTTCTCCTATGGCGATGCACCGGTGCTTACAGGAATCAATCTCACCGCGCGAAAAGGCGAAGTCGTAGCGCTCGTGGGACCGAGTGGCTCGGGCAAGAGCACGCTCGTGGATTTGATCCCGCGCTTCTACGAGCCGTCGGAGGGGCGCATCGTCATCGACGGCATCGACACCCGCGAGATAAAGCTGCCGGCGCTGCGCGCGCTCACCGGTATCGTGAGTCAGGAGACGGTGCTCTTTCACGACACCGTGCGCAACAACATCGCCTACGGTGCGAGCGAGAAGTACACCCACGCTCAGGTGGAGGCGGCGGCCAAGGCAGCAAACGCGCACGAATTCATCGTGGAACTTCCGCAAGGCTACGGCACGCTCCTCGGTGAACGAGGGACGCGACTGTCCGGTGGTCAGCGGCAGCGCCTCGCCATCGCGCGGGCCTTGCTCAGTGATCCGCCCATCCTCATTCTCGATGAAGCAACATCAGCTCTCGATACGGAGTCGGAGCGCCTGGTGCAGGAGGCAGTCGACCGTCTGTTGCAGGGCCGCACGGTCTTCGTGATCGCTCACAGGTTGTCCACCATCGCGCACGCCGATCAGATTCTCGTTCTCGATCGCGGCGAGATCGTCGAGCGCGGAACGCACGCCGAGCTTCTGGTTAAGCGCGGCGCGTACTATCGTCTGTATTCGCTGCAGTTCGGCGACGCCGACGAGCCCTCTATGGCTCCTTCAGCGGGGTAGGCGCTATTCACGTCCTCTTTCTCCACTCGGCGCGCGAATGGTCGGGTACCGCGCGCTTGTTCGCGAGGGCAGGGCGCGGGATCTCCGAGCGCGGAGCGAAGGTTACGCTCCTCGTCACGCCCGACTCGAACGTGCACATGGCGGTGTCGCCGCGACGCGAGCCCAATCAACCGCGCCACACGCCGATTCCGGAGCCATTCGAGATAATTCCCTTCTCGACGGGTGGTTTTTTCTACTCAGCGGCTCGCAGGCTCAGAAAGATTTTCAGGCGCTGGGACGCCGACGCGATATTCGTCACCACGAATCGAGAGCATCTGGTGGCGGCCACTGCCTGCCGGATGACCGGGAACGGCGCTGTCGTGCGCTGGACACCGGCTGGCAAGCGACTCGAGTTGAATTTCAGCGGATGGTGCGCGTCACGACTCGCGCCGACAGCATACCTCTTTGCCAGTCAGACAGACCGACGGGCGTCCGAGATTCCCAACAACGCCATCGACGCAGACATCGCCGAGATCGGTGTGAATGTCGCGGACTACCCGAGTGACAGGGTAAGGGAGCCGGAAGCCGAAACCAAACCTCCGGACGAGGCCAAAGCGGCGGGCGACACCATGCCGGCGCAGCCCGCGAGTTACATCTTCTGCGTGTACGATCCCGCCGCGCGTGGCCGCGCCGCTACTGCGATTCGCACCATATCCATGCTCGCGCCGCGACATCCGAACCTGCGGCTTACGATCGTGGGTCCAGGTTCGGATGACGAAGATCTGAGGATGCAGGCCGCCGCACTTCGGGTTCTGCACCTGGTCAGTTTTCTCGGCGAGCGCGACGACCAGATCAGCCTGATGCAGAACGCGCATTTGGGATGGGTGGTTGCCGACGACGACACGGGCGTCTACGGGATACTTGATCTCATGGCGCTCGGCATTCCTACCGTTGCGAGCGAGGGAGGAATAGCGCAGCGCTACGTTGCGCACGGAATCAGTGGCGCACTCTATCCGCCCGACGATTCCGCGTCGACGGCGGCCACCGTAGCTGATATGCTCAAGAGCGATGAATCCCGCGAAGCCATGGGCAAGGCAGCGCGCACTCGTGTGGCGAGAGAATTTCCGGAGAGCGCGACGATCGAAGGATTCGATCGGATAGCCAACACCGCGCGCACCCGGGTTCGGCGACAAGGCTGACCCGCTCGACACCGCCGGGACAAAAGCATCCCCCGCAGCGGCTAACGGTTCTTCCGGCTCCAGTCGCAGACAGCTTCCGCGACGCGCACGATCTGCGCGTCCGTCAGCTCAGCGAACATCGGCAGCGAAAGCTGCTCCCGCGCGATTGTCTCCGTGACAGGCAAATCTCCGACGCGGTAGCCGAGGTCCTCGTAGGCGCGCTGGAGGTGGACGGGAATCGGATAGTGAATTCCCGTGTTGATGCCCGCCGCCTGCAGCGCTTGTTGAAGCTGCACGCGACGCTCGTGGTACACCCCGTAGACGTGATAGACGTGCTTTCGGCCTGCCGCCTCGGTGGCGTGCGGAATGTCGTGCCCCAATAGTTCGTCGTAACGTGCGGCGTGCGCGCGACGCGCATCGGTCCACTGCTCGAGTCGTTTCAGCTTGATCCGGAGGGCCGCGCCCTGGATCGCATCCATCCTGTAGTTGAATGCGTGGATGTCGTGGTAATACTTCCTCTCCTGACCCCAGTCCCGCAGGAGACGCATCTTGTGCGCGTACTTTTCGTCGTTGGTCGTGGCGATGCCCGCTTCGCCATAGGCGCCCAGGTTCTTTCCTGGATAAAAGCTGAAGCCGGCGATCTGACCGATGCTGCCGACGCGATGGCCCTTGTATTCCGCCGCATGCGCCTGCGCGGCGTCCTCTATGACCAAGAGATTTCGCCTGGCTGCGATCTTCATGATCGTATCCATGTCGGCGCTCTGCCCGTAGAGATGCACCGGCATGATCGCGCGAGTGCGTGGCGTGATCTTGGACTCTATCTGACTCGCGTCCATCGTATATGTGACCGGATCGACATCGACGAAAACGGGCGTCGCGCCGGTATACCTGATTGCCGATACCGTAGCGATGAAGGTCATCGAAACGGTGATGACTTCGTCCCCGGGACCGATGCCCGCGGCCAGGAGGGCGACGTGCAGCGCGCTGGTACCGGTGTTCACCGCGACCCCGTACTTGGCGCCGTGTCGTGCCGCGAACTCCTTCTCGAACGCTTCTACCTCGGGGCCGAGGACGTAGCCACCGCTCGCGAGCACGCGGAGGACGGCGGCTTCGACCTCGGGTTGAATCGTCGCGTACTGCGCTTTGAGATCCAGGAACGGCACGGCGCTGTGGTTTTGCGCCTGATTTGCGCTCACAGTTCTACCGCCTTGCCGCGGTCTTTCATCGATTTGTCCGCTGCCTCGAGCATCCGCACTATTGCCAGCCCCCGCTCTCCCGGCGTCAGCGGCGCCTCTGTTCCCTCGATGCAATTTCGAAAATGCGCAACCTCGAGCCGGAGTGCCTCGGTCTCGTTGACTTTCGGCGCCCAGAGATCTCCCATGCGATAGCTGATCAAGAGCTTGCGCACTTCGTCAGGCGTCTCGGTCACTGTGATGCCCTTATCGTAGATCTTCACCTTCTCGCTCGTCTCGAGGTCGTCGTAGACTATCATCCGCTTGCTTCCGCCGACGAGGGTGCGACGGATCTTTACCGGCGAAAGCCAGTTCACGTTGACGTGCGCGATTACGTCGGTGTCGAAGAAGAGCGTCATGAACGCGACGTTGGCCGGCTGGCCGGGCACGTGGTTGAGTCCGGTTGCCGACACCGCTACAGGGGATGCTCCAATCACATGATCCATGATCGACAGATCGTGCACAGCGAGATCCCACATCACGTTAACGTCGTGCTGGAACAGGCCGAGATTCACGCGCGTCGAGTCGTAGTACTGGAGATCTCCAAACGATGGCTCGCGGATCACTTCTCGGATCTTTGTCACTGCACCCGTGAACACGAAGGTATGATCGACCAGGAGTACGAGATTCCGTCGCGCAGCTTCGTCTATCAGTCTCGATGCTTGGTCCGAGGTCGACGCGATCGGTTTCTCGACCAGCACGTGCTTTCCAGCGCGCAAAGCGTCGCGGGCGAGATCGAAGTGCGTCGCGACGGGCGTCGCGATGGCGATCGCGTCGATGTCACCGCTTGCAAAGAGGTCCCTGGGCTCCGTCGTCGTCCTGACACCGGGATATAATCTCGCAACCTCCGCGAGTCTCTCCTTCGACCGGTCGCAGACTGCGGCGACTCGCGTGCCCGGTTCGGTCATGAAATTTCGCACGAGGTTCGGACCCCAGTACCCGTACCCGATGACGCCGACGCCGAGCGCGGCCGACTCGTTCTTCTGCGTCAACGGAGCAGGCGAGCGGGGACACCTGCCACAATAGTGTCGGGGCCGACATCGCTGGTGACGACCGCGCCGGCACCAATCAGCGCGCGCTCACCTATCGTGATCCCACACAGGATCGCGGCGCCGCTGCCAATCGATGCCCCGCGGCATACTCGGGTCGGTACGACCTTCCAGTCCGCTTCGGTCTGAAGTCCGCCCCCGGCCGCTGTCGCGCGTGGAAACCGGTCGTTGATGAACATCACGCCATGACCGACGAAAACCTCGTCCTCGATCGTCACGCCCTCGCAGATGAAAGTGTGCGATGAAATCTTGCAGCGGGCTCCAACCGCCGCGTTCTTCTGGATCTCGACGAATGCCCCGATCTTCGTCTCGTCGCCGATTTTGCAGCCGTAAAGATTGACGAGCGTGGGCTGTGCGATCTTGACACCTTTGCCCAGCTCGACATCGGACAGACCCATCTGCTGATTCCCGGGAAAGGTGACGCCGCGATTTGTCGGGCAAGTCTAATTCCCGGGGCCGATAGTCGCCACATAGATTACCGGGTCGGCAGCGAGAACCGTCCGATGGAAATGATCAAGACGTGAGCCCACTTTGCGAGTTCTGATAATCGGCAGCGACGATCCGTGGCGCATGGAGAAAGGTACCCAGCGGGCGCTCAGACGCGCGGGTCACGTCACGAAACTGATAGACGATCGCAAGACGAAGCGCCTCATAGGCTGGAAGCTCACCCAGCGCTGGGCGCTCTCCCAGGCAAAACGGTTCAAAGCCGATTTCGTGTTTCTGTCCAAATGCCAGGCGCTCGCTCCGCAGACCGTCGCGGAGATCATCGACGGGAAATCAAACGCGATTTGGTACCACGACGCGCAGTGGTTCAAGAGCACCTACCGTCCGGACATCGCGCACCTGGTGAAGATCGGTAAGCTCACGCAGACTTTCTTTGTCTCGGGTTACGAGAAACAGTGGGCGGCTCTGGGTTTGCCGGCCAAATTCCTTCCGTCGTGCGCCGACATCGCGATCGAGCCGTTGAAGCCAAGCAAACGCTTTGCGTCGGACGTCGCTTTCATCGGGACGGGTTACGATCCGACGCGCGCCAACTTTCTGCTCAAAGTCGCGAACAAATACGATTTGAAGGTTTGGGGACGGGGATGGGAAGAATGGCGGAAGCCGCTTAACTGGACCGGCACGCAGGTTCAGGGAAAAGATTTCGCCGCCGTCTGCTCCAGCTCCAAGATCGTCCTCGGCGTGAATCCCGCGCGCTACACGGAGGAATCCGGCAATACGACCTCCGACCGCACCTGGATGGTAATCCTCGCCGGCGGATTTTTCCTCGGGCACGGCACCCCTGAGCTCAGACACATGCTCCGCGAAGGAGACCATTGCGCCTGGTACTCGGACATCGACTCCTGCCTGGCCCAGTGCGGCTATTATCTGGAGAACGCCGCGGCGCGCGAACGCATACGCCGGGAGGGCAGAGGATTCGTGCGCGATTACCACACGTTCGATCAACGCATCCGCAATCTGCTCACCGGCGAAGCCTTCGTGAATCCGCTCGGCTAGTGAACGGCGAGTAGAATTGAAGAAGCCCACGCTCGCGCATCGGGCGGAGTACTATACGATGCGCGCGACAATAAGCGCGCTGCGCGTGCTCAGCTGGAACGCCGCCTGCGCCGTCGGCGAAAGGCTCGGGGCGTTGGGGTACAGACCACTCGGGATCCGCAAGCGTGTAGTCGAGCGTCAGATCGCGGCGGCGTTTCCGGACCTGGGCCGCCCAGCCGTCGTGGATCTCGCTCGTGCATCGTACAGGCACCTCGGCCGCACGTTTGTCGAGACAGCGCTGCTCGATACGCTCGGCAACGACGGAATCAAGCGACTGGTCGAGACCGTGGAAGGGTGGGAGGAAGTCGACGAAGTAATGTCGAAGGGCAAGGGCGCAATCATGGTGACCGGCCACATTGGCAACTGGGAGCTTGCGGGTGCTTACATGGCCGCGCGTGGAATTCCGCTCGACGCGATCACCCGCGGGATGGCCAACCCGCTCTTCGACGCGTACGTGACCCGCACACGAGAAGATATCGGAATGACCATCGTCCGCGATTCCGAGGCAGTGAAGCGTACGCCGAGGGCGTTGCGCGCGGGGCGGGCGGTAGCGTTCGTCGCCGACCAGGGCGTCCTCGGGCTCGCCTCGACGTTCGTCCCTTTCTTCGGCCGGCCCGCCAAGACTCCGCGCGGCGCTGCGGTATTCGCCTTGCGATTCCAGGTACCGGTGTTGTTCGTCGTCGCCGTTCGGCAGCAGAACGGGCGCTTTCGCGTTATCGTCGAACGCATCGAAGCGCGCGAGACGGGCGATCGCGAGCGTGATGTCGATTCGATCGTTGCGCGATTTACAGAGCGGTTGGAGCACTGGGTGCGCGTCGAGCCGGCGCAATATTTCTGGCAGCATCGCAGGTGGAAACGGCAGCCGCCGGATACGCCTCGCGAGCTGAGGGATCCGTCGAGGTAACAGGGAGAGCGATGCTGGATCTCAAACAGCGACAGAGATTTTTCGGCGACAGTCGCGCCCGGATCGGGATAGGCATCGTCGTCGTGATGGCTCTCGCGGCGGTTCTCGCACCGGTGATCGCGCGTCAGAGTCCGATCACGATCGATCTACTGCACATCCTGCAGCGTCCGTCCGCGCGGCATTGGCTCGGCACCGACATTCAGGGGAGAGACATCTGGTCGCGTCTCGTCTACGGTGCGCGAGTGTCGCTCACGGTTGGGCTCATCTCGCAGGGCATTGCACTCGCGCTCGGCGTTACCCTCGGTCTTCTCGCCGGATTCTACGGCCGCTGGATCGACGAGATAGTGATGCGCCTCGCCGACGTCACCCTCGCGTTCCCGACTTTGCTTTTGCTCATCGCGATGGTAGCGGCACTCCAGCCGTCTGAGGCTGTTGTGTTCGCGACGATCGGCGTCGTCGGATGGGCCGGAATGGCGCGCATCGTTCGCGGCCAGGTGCTCGTCGTCAGGCAGCTGGAGTACATCCAGGCGATCCGGGCTCTTGGTGCGGGCGACGTACGGATCATGCTCCAGCATGTTCTTCCGAACGTCGTTGCGCCGGTCGTCATCACGGCGACGCTTGGCGTCGCCGGCGCGATCATGGCGGAGGCCGCGCTGTCGTTCCTGGGTCTTGGCGTTCCACCGCCGGCGCCAAGCTGGGGATCGATGATCGCCGATGGAAGAGACCTGTTCCAGCTCCAAACAGCTCCGTGGACGTCCGTGTTTCCGGGCGTCGCGATCGGAGCGGCGGTGCTGGGATTCAATCTGCTTGGCGACGCGCTGCGCGACGCTCTCGATCCGAGGCAGTACTACAAGGTCAAGAAAGAGGAGTAGGCCTACTGCGTTGCGAGGGTCGCTACCGCGTCATGCTCGATGAGTGCGACGCTCGCGTCGCAGCTCACGCCAACCAAGGCGCGGTCCGATAGCTGGGCGCCGAATCCACCGGGCGCCGTGTACACGTACGTCGGAGTGAACATGAACTTGGCGGCGAGCTCGGCGGTTTTGGCCACCGGGTCAACGCCCTTCACGTACCCGATCAGGTACCCCGGCGCACGGGCGTCGAATTGTCCAGCGATCGGGATGCATACGCCTTTGACTTTCCCTGGCGCAGTCGGCGCGCCGCATGCCGCTAACACGCTTCCAACGACCACAAACTTGACGAGTCGCATCATCCACCTCCAGGGAACTGAAGGTATGTCGATTCCCTCAAGTTCGCGACGAGCTCGGCCGGCGCGTTTCTCGATTCTCGACCGCCCCATTCTCGACCGCCCGATACTCGAGCGTCGATTTCTCGACCGACCGATTCTCGATCGGCCGGCTTATAGATGCGGCGCGATGGCCGCCACCGCCTTTTCGGAGGTAATCACCGGGATCACCTCGAACTCGACGATGTCGCTCCAGTTCGCCATCCATTCGTCGAGGAGCTGACGGTCATCGCAGTCCATCATCTGGAAGCACCGCTCGAAATCGGTCGTCACCCAGCTGGAAAGATATCGCGCGCCCGGCGGACACATGCGCCCCTTCTCCCTGAACCGGCGGTAAACGGGTTTCGGATCCCCATCGCGGTACTTCTCGATAACCATGAACAACAAGTGAGCCTCGCTTCGACGGTGAGGGTCGGACAGTGAAGAACCGGCCCACTCTATAGACGAACGGGCACACGTTTGGATTTCCGTAGGCGGGAAGCGGGAGGCGGGAAGCGGGAGGCGGGAGGCGGGAAGCGGGAGGCGGGAGGCGGGAAGCGGGAAGCGGGAAGCGGGACGCGGAACGGCCTGCTGACCGAGGACTGGGACCAAGAGCATTGCTGATCGAGGACTGATCGAGGACCGAGCACGCGGACTACTGAGAAC
>JBOHTC010000106.1:0-6837 GCA_050733495.1 Gemmatimonadaceae bacterium
GGCGGTGGTGGGGGCGGAGGAGGACAGAACAAGAACCCCAGCCCATCGCCGGCGCAAAGTCCCAACCAGGCGCCGGCGCCGAGGCCAGTTCCGGGAATGACCCCTCAGCAGGCGGAAGCCGTTCTCAACGCCGCCGAAGATCAGGAAACCGACGTGCAAGGGAAGCGGCAAAAGAAAAACGTTCCCACTCCGCCGCGGGGCAAGGATTGGTAACTTCGGTGGTACAATGTCGTTGATTTCAATTCTCCCGAGTGCCGTTGCCGACCAGATCGCAGCCGGCGAAGTCGTCGAACGCCCGTCTTCGGTGTTGAAGGAGCTGGTGGAAAACTCGATCGACGCCGCAGCGTCGACAATCGAGATCACCCTGGAAGATGGCGGAAGGCGTCTGGTTCGAGTGAGCGACGACGGTCACGGCATTTCGGCGGAAGACGTCCCGCTAGCGCTCGCGCGTCACGGCACCTCCAAGATTCGGAAAGCCGCCGATCTCGTCGGGGTGTCGACATTCGGATTTCGCGGCGAGGCACTGCCCGCGATTGCGTCTGTGTCTCACTTTGAAATCCAGACTGCCGCAGCGGATGGAGAGGGCACGTCGATCAAAGTTCTGGGTGGCCAGATCGGGAAGTCCGAGAAAATTGCTCGGCGCCGCGGCACGACGGTGGCAGTGGCGCAACTTTTCTACAACGTGCCGGCGCGGCTCAAATTTTTGCGCAGCGCAAGGTCGGAGTGGCGGAGCGCTGTCGAATCACTCACAGCGCTCGCTCTCACACAGCCCGGCGTTCGCATCAACGTTGCTCACGATGGAAAGAGCGCGCTTATGCTCCCACCCGTTACGAGCATCAGATCGCGGCTCGGTGCAATCTGGGGCGGGCGCTACGCTGAAGATCTTCTGGACGTCGACGACGTCGCGGGTCCGATTCACACAAGCGGTTTGGTTCAGCGCCCGGCTGATGTCGGAACGTCGACGCGTCGCGTCTTCCTCTCGATAAACGGACGCGCAGTGCGCGATGGTGGAATCGCTCGCGCCGTGGAGGCAGCGTATCGTTCGACGATTGTCGCGGGCGTCAGGCCGTCCTTCTTCCTGAACGTCACCGTGCCCGCCGATTCCGTTGACGTGAACGTTCACCCGGCGAAGGCTGAGGTCCGTTTCCGAGACCGGTGGACCATCGAGCGTGCCGTGGAGACGGCGGTGCGGCGCGCGCTAGGAAATTTTGACAGCGCGGCGTCCTTTGGATTTCGTGGATCGAGCTTCGGATTTAGAATGCCCGAGCCCGCCGCGAACCCCGGCGCGGAGATCCTCCGACCACGCCCGGATCTCGACGCTCCTCTTTTCGAGTCGTCGGTCCCCGATTACGCGAAAGCGGCCAGCACTTACTCCGAGCAAGGAGCAGTGGAAGTCGCGGCTCCCGCGTCACCGATACCGCCGCTGATCCAGTTTCGCCACACTTACGTCGTCTTCGAGCACGACGACGGTCTCGTGCTGATCGACCAGCATTCGGCGCACGAGCGCGTGCTATACGAGCAGTTCGTCCACGCTTTGGAAAGCGGCGCGGCCCCGGCGCAGCGGCTTCTGCTTCCGCTCACGCTTCACCTCGGACCAGCAGAAGCCGAGGCCTTCGATGCCAATCGCGAGTATCTCGAGCTGCTAGGATTCGAAGTTGAAGGATTCGGCGGCAACACGCTCATCGTCAACACAGTCCCGATGCCACACCCGCGATTCGACGCCGAGCGGTGCTTGCGGGAGACGCTCGACACGCTGACGGGCGACAGAGTGGCAGGAGCAGCGGCAAAGCATGAGCGTCTCGCCGCAACCGTCGCCTGCAAGGCGGCGATCAAAGCCGGCGAGGTCCTGTCGCAGGGCGAGATGCGCGCTCTCTTTGCTGCCTTGCGCGACACCACACTTCCCGCGCACGATGTTCACGGAAGATCGACGATTGTCCAGCTCACCTGGGATGAAGTAGAGCGGCGGTTTGGCCGGCGATAGCCTGAGGATTATTTGCGGTCCGACTGCCGCGGGCAAATCGCGCGTGGCGCTCGAGCTCGCAGAAGCATATGACGCCGCGATCGTGAGCGCCGACTCTCGGCAGATTTACTGCTACTTCGACATTGGAACCGGCAAGCCGACTCGCGAGGAATGCGCCCGCGTCACCCATTACGGCGTCGACGTCGTCGAACCGGTCGATCGCTACTCAGCCGCCCAGTGGGCCGCGGATGCGGAGGAATGGATCGAGTGCGCATGGGAGATCGACAAGACCCCTGTCGTGGTTGGAGGAACCGGTCTCTACATCAAGGCACTTATAACCCCGCTCTTCACGTCGCCCGAACTTGACCCAGAACAACGCCGCGAGCTGGCGCGCGAGCTCGACGCGAAGCCATTGCGCGACCTGCGGACCATGTGCGAACAGCTAGATCCCCCACGCGCGCACCTCGGGAGGACGCAGCTCCTCAGAGCAATCGAAACAGTGTTGCTTGCGGGAGCACGGATCAGCGATCTCCACGCAGAACATTCGATTAGCACCGCGGTGGATACTGGGTTTGACGCGCGCTACCTGCTCATCGACCCCGGCGCTTCGCTGCAATCGCGAATCGAATCGCGCGTCGACGAAATGATCCGCGCCGGCTGGGCTGACGAGGTGCGACATCTCATCGAGAGTGTTCCGGCGGAGGCCCAGGCATGGAAGGCCAGTGGTTACGGCCTGATGCGCGACCACGTGGAAGGGAAAATCGATTTGTCATCGGCGAGAGAGAGAATCATTATTGAGACTCGGCAATATGCAAAACGTCAGCGCACGTGGTTCAGACATCAATTGCCCGAGACCGCTGTGACGCGACTGAATCCGGATGATCCCCGCGTGGCCGTGATTGCGCGTGGGTGGTGGGAGAACGCTGAGTGAAGATCGGAATCACCTGTTACCCGACCTATGGTGGATCCGGCGCGGTAGCGACTGAGCTGGGTATCGCGTTGGCTGACCGCGGGCACGAGGTCCATTTCATCACCTACCGGCAGCCCTTTCGCTTACCGGCCTTTCTTCCACGGATCTTCTTTCACGAAGTCGACGTGGGCAGATACCCACTTTTCGAGTTTCCGCCGTACGACCTTGCCCTCGCGGTTCGCATGTACGAAGTGGTCAGAACTCACGGGCTGGAGCTTCTGCATTGTCATTACGCGATTCCGCACGCTACTAGCGCGTGGATCGCGCGCGAGATGCTGCGCGAAACTGGAGAAGATGTTCACCTCATCACGACGCTCCATGGAACCGACATTACGATTGTCGGCCAGGACCCTTCATTCTTTCCGATCGCAAAGTTCTCGATCGAGAAGTCGGACCGCATAACGGCTGTATCGGATTATCTGCGAGACGAGACGTGCCGTGCTTTCGGGTGCGCCGGGCTCGAGATCGACGTCATCCACAACTTCATCGATCCGGACGTCTACAACCGCGAGAAATATCCACCGCTACTCAAGAATCAGTTCGGGCGGTCCAAGCCGATTCTCATGCACGTGTCAAACTTTCGCGAGGTGAAGCGTGTTCGGGATGTCGTTCGCATCTACGCGGAGGTGAACCGCGAGCTGCCCAGCGTACTAGTGATGATCGGTGACGGTCCCGACAGACCAGCCGCCGAAGAAGAAGCCCGCATGCTCGGCGTCGAGGAATCCGTTTCATTCCTCGGAAAGCTCGATGCAATCGCGCCGCTCCTTGCGGCGGCCGATCTATTCCTGCTGCCCACCCAAAGCGAATCTTTCGGATTGAGCGCGCTCGAAGCGCTGGCCTCGGGTGTTCCCGTCGTTGGTTCGAATTCAGGCGGTCTCCCGGAGGTAGTGCGGGACGGCGAGACAGGAGTACTATGCGCGGTTGGTGACGTAGCGGGAATGGCGGCGGCCTCGCTCGAGATCCTCAGCGACAAGAGGCGTTGGACGGAAATGAGCCACCTCGCAAGCGCGGACGCGCGCGCGCGCTTTTCGCGCGATGAAATCGTGACGCAGTACGAGTCGCTGTATAGCAAACCACTCCCAACCGGCACACAATGACTCCTCTACAGGCGATCGCGCTCGGCCTCATCCAGGGACTGGCGGAATTCCTCCCCGTAAGCAGCTCCGCGCACCTCACGCTCGTGCCGTGGCTGCTCGGCTGGGAGGATCCGGGCCTGCCGTTTGACGTCGCGCTCCACTTTGGGACACTGCTCGCGGTGCTTTGGTACTTTCGGATGGAGTGGCTCGCGCTCATTCGCGCGGCATTTGGCATCCTCACGACCGGCCGCATCGAGACTCCAGAAAAACGACGCGTCGTCTACCTGTTAATTGCGACCATACCTGGCGCGATTGGCGGACGCCTTCTCGAGTCACGCGCGGAATCTGCCTTCAGGAATCCCGAACTGATCGCCATCGCTCTCATCGTCATGGGCATCATTCTGTGGATCGTTGATAAGTTCGTCGACCAGCGTCGCGTTCTTGGCGAGATGCGGTGGGTGGATGCACTGCTGATCGGACTCTCCCAGGTGATCGCGCTGATTCCCGGGGTGTCGCGCTCGGGATCGACTATCACCACAGGGCGCGGTCTGCGTTTCGATCGAGAGGCTGCCGCCGAATTCAGTTTTCTCATGAGCATGCCCATAATCGCGGGGGCGGTGGTGCTCGAAGGTCCGAAGGCACTCCACCAGAGCGGATTGACGAACGAGCTCATGTCGGGAGTGGTCGCATCGGCCATCAGTGGATGGCTCGCGATCTCCATCCTCATGAGGTACGTGAGCCGCCACAGCTACGGGATCTTCGCATTTTATCGGGTGATTCTGGGAATCGGGGTGCTGGCGGTGGTATACGCTCGCGGATGACCCGGTCCGATTCGATGGAGCGACCGCCGAAGCATTACAAAAGGCGCTCGATGTCCCGCGTGTGGAAGTCCTCGAGTCGACGACTTCCACGCTCGACGTCGCGCACCGTCTGGCGGCTCAGGGTGCGCCGGCCGGCACACTGGTGATTGCCGACGAACAGACTGCCGGCAGGGGAAGGGGCGGCAAGAGCTGGATGTCCGCGCCTGGCGCGGGAATCTGGCTCACAGTGATCGAGCGACCGTCCGACAGTTCCGGTCTCGGCGTGCTCTCGCTCCGCATTGGGATGGGTGTCGCGGCAGCCCTCGACAGGTTCGCGCCGGAACCGATTCGCCTCAAGTGGCCGAACGATCTCTATATCAATAGTGGGAAGCTGGCCGGGATCCTGGTCGAGGCGCGCTGGCGTGAGCAAGCAGTGGAGTGGGTCGCGATTGGTATTGGTGTCAACGTCGAGCGCCCCGACAGCGTCGAAAACGCCGCCGGACTCGAGCCAGGAACCTCCAGGGTTGACGTGCTGAACGATCTCGTTCCGTCGATTCGCGCCGCGGCGGCGGCGATGGGACCGCTTGCTGGTGACGAATTAGAGCAGTTCAACGCGCGCGATATCGCGCGCGGAAAGTCGTGCATTCAGCCAGCGCTGGGACGCGTAGTCGGAATAACTCCGGCGGGAGAGCTGCTCGTGGCGCTGGCCGACTCCGTCGCGTCATTCAGATCCGGATCACTCGTCCTGGGGGAGCAATGATCGCTGTCTTCGATGTGGGAAATTCCGAGATCACCATCGGGATCTTCGACGGTGACGAGCTCACCTCGCACTGGCGGCTCACGACCGCGGCACCGCGTACCGCCGACGAGCTCGCGATCCTGATCCGGTCCATCACGGGAGATGCGACAGGCGTATCAGACGCGATTACAGGTTCCGCAGTTTGCTCCGTCGTCCCTGCGATCACGCCGATGTTGGTGGAGGCCTGCTCGATGTGCTTCGGTCAAAGGCCGGTCATCGTGGATGCGCGGGCGAAACTCCCCGTGAAGCTCGATGTTGAGGAGCCTTTTACCGTGGGCGCAGATCGGATTGCCAACACCTTGGCCGCCAGCCGCATTCACAAGCGCGACACAATCGTCGTAGACCTCGGCACCGCGACGACATACGACTGTATCACGGCGGATGGGACCTTCCTTGGCGGCGTCATCCAGCCGGGGGTCATGATTTCCGCCGACACGCTCTTTCGTCGGACCGCGCAGCTTCCCGCAACGGACATCGTTCCACCGAAAAAGGTGATCGCCCGGCGCACGGACGAGTGCATCAGAGCGGGCGTATTATACGGCGCCGTCGACTCGATCGACGGGATCGTACGCCGGATCAAAAGGGAGTGGCCCAACACCACCAAGCCGCTCGTTTTGGCTACGGGCGGAATGGCCGAGGCCATCAAGCCTTACTCGACGGAGCTCGACCTCGTAGACGCGTTTTTGACCCTCAAAGGGATCCGGATCGGCTACGAAATCCTCGCTGACTGAGGGGAGCGCGCCCTAACTGGTCGCCTGTTAGCAGCCGCTTGACGGGGAACCCGAAAAACTGTTAGTTTACCCTGTTAGCACTCACCACGGTCGAGTGCTAACAACGTCAATCCTACCAACTGCCACTCTTTCAGCACGGGAAGCTCATTATGGCTACAAAAACCCAGGCAAATACCAAAGTTGCACCCCTCGCAGACCGCGTCGTTGTCCGCGCGCTCGAGGAGACTGAGCAAATGCGCGGCGGCCTCTTCATCCCCGACACCGCCAAGGAAAAGCCGCAGCAGGGCGAGATCATCGCGGTCGGTCCCGGCCGCTACGAGAAGAATGTTCGCGTCCCGATGGAGCTCAAGGTCGGAGACAAGGTTCTCTACGGGAAGTACTCGGGCAGTGAAGTCACCATCGACGCCGAGCAGTACCTGATTCTTCGCGAGTCCGATGTGCTCGCGGTCATCAGCTAACCGATAACCACAGAGCGATAAAATGGCAGCCAAAGAACTACAC
>JBOHTC010000107.1:0-1722 GCA_050733495.1 Gemmatimonadaceae bacterium
CAACCGTAGTGAACGCTTGGCCGAGCGACGCAAGCTCATGCAGTCGTGGAGCGACCACCTTGCGGCGCTCAAAGCTGACACGAGCGGCAAAGTTGTAGCGTTCAACAAGGGAGCACGCGCATGAGCAAGCGCAAGCCAAACACAACGAGCGCCAAGCGCAAGGCTCGCGCTCCGCAGAGAGGTGGCCCCGCTTTTCTAGACAGTTTTCGCGGTCGAGATAAGTGGAGCCCCGCGGTTTAGGCTGCCGCCGCGAGCGGCAGATTTTTGAAGTACACGGTATCGGGCGTCTGTCGGTCAAGCGACGTGTGCGGACGACGCGTGTTGAAGAACGTGAAGTACTTGCCGATGCCGGCCTTCGCCGCCGAGACCGAGTCGTAGGCGTGCAAGTAAACCTCCTCGTACTTCACCGAGCGCCAAAGGCGCTCGACGAACACGTTGTCGCGCCAGGCTCCGCGACCGTCCATGCTGATCCGGATCTCGTGTCGTTTGAGAACGCCGGTGAAGTCGGCAGCCGTAAACTGCGAACCCTGATCCGTGTTGAAGATCTCCGGCGCTCCGAAGTGCGCGATCGCTTCCTCGAGCGCTTCGACGCAGAAGTCGGCGGTCAAGCTGTTGGACACTCGCCAGCTCAACACCTTGCGGCTGAACCAGTCGATCACCGCCACGAGATACACGAAGCCGCGCTCCATCGGGATGTACGTCACATCGGCCGCCCACACCTGGTTCGGCCGGTCGATCACGAGGTGGCGCAGCAGATACGGGAACACCGGATGTGCCGGATGTCGCCGGCTGGTGTTCGCGCGCCGATAGATCGCTGCAATGCCCATTCTGCGCATCAACGTCGCGACGTGCTTGCGACCGACCTCGATTCCCTCGGCGTTGAGCAGATCGCGCAACATGCGGCTGCCGGCGAACGGCAGCTCCAGGTGCAGCTCGTCGATCCGGCGCATCAGCCGCAGGTCGGCCTCTGAGATCTCGACCGGTGTGTAGTACAGCGACGCCCGCGACAGTTCCAACAACTCAGCCTGGCGCGTGAGACTGAGCTCGTGCTCGACGTTGATCATCGCTTTGCGCTCGAGCCGGGAAGCCGTCCGAGCGCGCCGGCTAAAAAATCAATCTCCAGTGCCTGCTGGCCGATCTTCGCGTGCAGCTCCTTCAGCGGCACCGTCTCCGACTCCGAGCCGCGCTCGGCTCCCGCCGCGAACACGTCCGCCGCTCGCTCCAGCAGCTGTGATTTCCACTGCGTGATCTGATTCGGATGAACGTCGAACCGTTCAGCCAGCTGCGCCAGCGTCGCTTCGCCCTTTACCGCGGCCAGCGCCACTTTCGCTTTGAACACCGCAGAGTGATTGCGGCGGGATCGTCTCGTCATGTCTCTCCTTCCTTCGGAGCGATATCATCGCTCCCGTCAGGCGGAGACTCCACTTATCCCGTTGTCTCGATTAGCGGGGCCACCTCTCATCGCCGTGATGCCTCGTATTCGGTTGTGGGTTACGCGAGAGGCTTCAGGCTTGGCACAATCCTGGCACACTAGGTGCCTCTAAGTGCCTCAACTCGACACCGCTTCACACTCCTATATATGAGTGTTTACGCGGGTCTCGTTGCGCGGCTTGGTGTAGCCGGCGGGCTTTTAATCCATTGGTCGCTGGTTCGAGCCCAGCACGGCCCACCAAATTTCAAAGGTCCATTCCGGTTACCCATGTACCGGGAATACCCCCAACC
>JBOHTC010000108.1:0-9211 GCA_050733495.1 Gemmatimonadaceae bacterium
CCGCTTCCCGCTTCCCGCCTCCCGCTATCGGGGCCACGCGTTGTTACGCCGATCGATGTCGGGTAGCGCCTTGCGCGAATCCACCTCGACCCGCGTCACACGTTTTTTCTCGGGCGGTCTGTAGTGAAACGGCGAACCGAGATTCCACATCTCGATCGGAAGCCGTACCGTCGTGTGCGATCCGTCGGCGAAGGTGAGCACCAGTTCCGCTGGCATCACCATCGTGCCGTGATTTCCGACGAACACATTTGACCCACCGTCGGCGCGATTCGACACCGAGTCGATCGACTGATCGAGTCGCGCCGTCGAGTATATCCAACCGCGCCAAAACCAGTCGAGGTCCATCCCCGACTCGTCGCGCATCACTCGAAAGAAATCCGCGGGAGTTGGATGCTTGAGCGCCCAGGCCCGGATGTACCCGCGGAAGGCGGCGTCGAAGCGGTCCTTGCCGAGCACTTCATAGCGGAGCATCTGCATCATGAGGGCTGGCTTCTGGTAGCCGACCCAGAACAGATCGCGCACCTGCGTCGGGTTCGTGATGAGCGGCTGCTCCTCTCCGGGCTTCGCATGATCGGAGTAGAGATGCAGTGGATGCACCTCGATCGAATCGCCATAGGGCGTGCCTTGGAAATATTTTGCGGCGTTCGCAAGATCGATGAACGTATTGAAGCCCTCGTCCATCCACGGGTAGAGCCGCTCGTTCGATCCGACCATCATCGGAAACCATTCATGCCCGAACTCGTGCGCGATCACCCATTGCTGGTCTTCGCGCGTCGGACTGTTGGGCGTGAAGGTCAGCATCGGATACTCCATTCCTTCGATCGGTCCTTCTATGGTAGTCGCGTGCGACCACGGGTAAGGGTACCACTGCTCGCTGTAGTACTTGATGGCTTCGCGTCCCATCCGGTTCACTTCGCCCCACTTGTCGGCCGACGGTCGATAGAGGTCCTCGATGAGGATTCCGTTGTAACCGCTCGCGTCCCACCGAAAGTTCGGTCCCGCGGCGAAGGCGAAGTCCCGGACGTTGGTCGCCGTGAAATGCCAGGCCGGCGAGGGCATCGGACGAGTGAGACGCACATTCCCGACTTCATTTGCCGCGACGATGGCAATTGGGGTCTCCGAGTTTTTTGCCGCCGCAAGTCGCGAACGCTCGGTCGCGGTGAGCACCTGTTCGGGATTTGCGAGCTCGCCCGTCGCCGCAACGATGTAGGACGGCGGTACGGTCAGCGATACATCGAAGTTCCCGTACTCGAGATAGAACTCGCCCGCGCCTATGTACGGCTCGTGATTCCAGCCGTGGACGTCGTCGTAGACACACATGCGCGGATACCACTGCGCAATCTCGTAGAGTGGACCGTCGCGCCCCATCCGTCCCCCGCCTTGTTCGGGAACGTTGAAGCGCCATGCTAAATCGATGTCGATCGCCGCGGCGGAAGCGAGCGGAATCGGCAAGTCGATCCTCATCGTCGTGCCGTAAATCGTACGCTTTGCTTCGATCCCGCCGATTTTCACCGACTCGAGATTCTCACCGCCCGCGAATCCCTGACACGAGAAGTCGAAGCTGGTGCCGAGGAAAACGAGGGGAGGCTGATTGAGCTGGTTGGTGACGCTGTTCGGAGCGCAAAGATTCTGTTCGACGAAGAGCCAGAGATACGAGAGGGCGTCGGGCGAGTGATTGGCGTAGTGGATTGTCTCACGGCCACGGATCTCGTTCCGCGCGGAGTCGAGCGTTGCTGTGATCTTGTAGTCGACGCGCTGCTGCCAGTACCTGGCGCCGGGCCGGCCGCTCCCCGTGCGAACGTCGTTCGGAGTAGGCAGCACGAGTGGAAGGAAGGGAGAGCGGTCGGCGACCTGTAGCTGCGCGTACTGCGCGCCGATTGTCGGCGCTGGTACTGAGAAAGCGAGCGCAATCAGACAAGTCGCCTTTGTCAGAATGTCGCGCCTCATACGCGCACAGTACTCGTCGTCAGTCATCCCACCGTTGACCGCGACGAGTGGTTCGCGGAAAATCATGAAATTCCCGTTGTGAGTGTTGTCGCCTCGTCGAGGGAAGAGCTTCCCTGCGCCATTAATATGCACGTGAATCGCGCGACAATCTTCGCGATCGAGTCAAGCATCGGGGTGATACGACAGTGGAATCAAACGTCGGACGCAGAGAAGCTTTCGCCGCACTGGCCGCCGCCGGATGCTTGTGGGGGACAGGCTTCCTTTTTGGCAAATGGGCGCTCACCGAGCTTTCGGTCGGCCAGATGGTTCTCTACCGATTCCTTTTCGCGGCGATCGGATTCGCGCCGGCGGTATGGCGTGGTCTCAGTAACCCGCAAACGCGCATCGCCCGCCGGGATTGGTCGCTGGTATTCATCGCGGCGTTGGTCGGAGTACCCATTCAGTTTCTCGTGCAGTTTGCCGGACTCGCGCGCACAACGGTCACCCATGCCTCGCTGATGGTCGGCAACCTGCCGGTGCTACTCGCGGCCGGATCCGCGCTTTTTGCGCATGAGCACGTTACCGGGCGGCGGTGGCTGGTGCTCATCGCATCAACTATCGGGGCGACACTCATTGCGTTCGGCGCGTCGAGCGGCGAGGCGGGCAGTCAGGCCAGTCTCGCCGGAGATCTTCTGGTCGCGGCGTCTCTCCTCGCCGCGGTCGGATGGGTGCTGATGAGTCAGCGGTTGATGAAGACCGGCAATTACTCGTCCGTCAACACCAGCGCTTACGTGATGACCCTCGGCGCTTTGTTGCTCGCGTTTTGGGTAATTGGTACGGAGGGATGGCCGCCAATTCATCTGTCGCTGCGAACCTGGTTCTCCGTCGCCGCTTCAGGTTTGCTCGCCACGACCACGACAACCTTCCTGTGGAACTGGGGACTCGTCAGGGTACCGGCGTCGCAGGCAGCAGTATTCATCAATCTCGAGCCGGTCGTTGGGGCGATACTGGGGGTCGCCATTTTACACGATGTGCTTGGACCTTACGGGTTGCTCGGCGGAGTTCTCGTAGTCGGTGCGGCAGTGGTGATCGCGCTCGAACCCGCTGCGGCAATCCAAAATCGCCGGCCGGAGCCATAAGTTCCTGCTGAAACTTTCCAACCCTTTCGGCCGATACGGTATCAAAGTGGTGTTGCCCAACGCACCCTCGACAACCCCTTTCGCAAGAACGGCCGTATGATAGTCAACGCACTCTCGCTCCTCGGGCTCGCGCTGAACCTCCAGCTCGCCGCGCAAACCCAATCGTCTCGCCCCAGCACTGCGTCTCCTGGCACGATCTCGGTTCCACCGCCAACTGACACCAGCGCTACCGCAGTGCGCGCGCAGTCGGCGCCGACGATCGATGGAAAGGACGACGATGCTGTGTGGCACGCGGCACCGGTAATCAACGCCTTCAAGGAGTGGCGGCCCACCGAGGGAAAGGCAGCCCGCTTCCCCACCGAAGCGAAGATCGCCTATGACGCCGGCAATCTTTACGTCTTTGTGCACGCGATCGATCCGCATCCTGACAGCATCATCAAGCTCCTCGAGCGCCGCGACACTTTCACTCCTTCGGACATGGTCTGGATCTTCGTCGATTCCTACCACGACCGGCGGACGGGTTACGAGTTCGGCGTGAATGCGGCAGGAGTGAAGGTCGACCAGGCCATCTACAACGACGGCAACGAGGACCAGGCGTGGGATGGCGTGTGGGATGTTGCCACAAGGATCGATTCCACAGGGTGGACGGCCGAATTCCGGATCCCGCTCTCCCAGATGCGGTATGGCAGGGAGCGAGCACACACGTTCGGTATCATGATCGACAGGGACGTCTACCGATACAACGAGCGCTACATCTGGCCGCTGCTCCGGCAATCGAAGACAGGTTTCGTGTCGCAGTTCGGGTCACTCAATGGCATGGACGATCTCGAGCCGCCGCGCAAGCTCGAAGCAATGCCCTACGTCGTCACCAAGAACGCGGCGAGCATCGTCAACAACGCATTCGCCCAGAAGTCGAACGTGGCAGTCGGAGGCGATCTAAAATATCGGATCGCGCCGAACGTCACCCTCGACGCAACGATCAATCCGGATTTCGGCCAGGTCGAGTCCGATCCGGCCGTGCTGAATCTGTCGGCGTACGAATCGTTCTTCGACGAGCGGCGTCCCTTCTTCGTCGCCGGTCGCGGTGTCTTTCGATTCGACGTCAACTGCAACCAGGTCAATTGCAGCAGCGAAGGTCTCTATTATAGTCGGCGCATCGGAAGGACTCCGCAGCTCGCAGGCATTTATGGCGACACGGTGCCGCTGCAACCAACGACCATCCTGGGCGCCGGGAAGCTGCTCGGCAGATTCCAGCATGGACTTACGATCGGCGTTCTCGATGCGGTGACGGAACGGGCGAAGAGTCCGGGTGACACCACCTTCGAGCCGACCACCAACTATATGATGGCGCGCGCCACGCAGGACTTCCGCGGCGGGGCGAGCACTATCGGCGCCATCATCACCGGCGTGAACCGCAGTCTCGACTCATGGTCATCGCCCTACCTTGCATCGAACGCGTACACGGGTGCACTCGATTTCCGGCATCGGTTCCTCGCGAATGTGTACGAGGTGTCGGGGACTCTCGACGGCAGTCGAGTTGAAGGAACTCCCGCCGAAATTCTCTCGCTCCAGACAAACGGCGTGCACGGGTACCAGCGTCCCGACGCCAACTTGCCGTTCGACCCGAGTCGGACCGTCCTCTCCGGCGATGCCGAGGAGTTCAAGTTCGACAAAATCGGCGGCCAGCATCTGTTGTTCGAGTCAGCGCTGCAGCGGAGATCGCCGGGATTCGAGAGCAACGACCTCGGCTTTCTGCGCCGCGCCGATCAGACTTCCTGGAGCACGTGGGTCGGCTACTTTGACCGTAAGGCGCGCAAGTACTACAACAGCTTCCAATTGAACAACAACTGGTGGCAGTACTGGACCACCGACGGACTTCCGCTCGAGGCCGCCTACAACACCAACGTGCACATCACGTTCAAGAACAGCTGGGGCTGGCACATGGGCGGTACGGTTGGTCAGCTCGGCACCACTTACGACGACCGTTCGGCGAGAGGCGGGCCGGCGATCCGTCAGGATCCATATTTTTCTCCGTGGCTATCGATCAACGGCGACGATCGGAGAGCTGCTGTTCCTTATCTCAACTTCAATTATTTCAAGGGCGACGGAGGCAGAGACTGGTCATGGAACGCCAGCCCGGAGCTCGACTTCAAGGCCGTCGGCCGTTTCAGCTCCGTGCTCTCGCTCAACTGGACGCACAACGTCACTGACAACCAGTGGTTCGGCAACTTCTCCGACCTTGCAGGGACGCACTACACCTTCGCGCATTTGGATCAGACGACGACATCGGTGACCGCTCGACTCAACTACACCTTTACGCCGAACGCTTCGCTCCAGACCTACCTGCAGCCGTTCGTATCGAAGGGAGTTTATAGTGACGTGCGCCAGTTATCGGCAAATCCGCGTGCGCTGGCCTACGACGATCGTTACGCGCCGTATCTGAATCCGGCGGTGACGGACAATCCGGGAGGCTTCAACTTCAAGCAAATGCAGTCGAACGTTGTCTTCCGGTGGGAGTACGATCCCGGCTCGACGCTGTTCCTCGTGTGGAACGAGGGCCGCCAGGGCTTTGATCCTGCTCGCGGCAACAACGGGTTCCAGGGCGACGTGCGGGATCTTTTCAGCCTTCATCCGGCAAACACGTTTCTGGTGAAGGTGTCGTACTGGCTGAATCGCTAACCGAAATATTACTCGACTCTGGGCGTGCCTACGGAAGACCGACGACTTCGTCTTCCATGGGCAGCTCGTGGCTGCGCGGCGCATTCGGATGCTTGGTCTCCTCGAAATCCGCGGCGTAGCCGAGAAAACGAAAACGGTCGAGCAGAAACGGAACGCCTTCTGACGTAAGAACGCCCGGGGCGTCGGTAATCTGGAAGTGAAGGTGCGGCGCCGTCGCCTGTCCGGTGTCGCCCACTAGTGCGAGCACGGCTCCCGTTTGCACTCGTTCACCAACACGAACGCGGATGCTGCCGTGCTCGAGATGCGCGTAGGTCGCGTACTTGTCGGGTCCGATGCGCACGGTGACATAATTCCCGGCGATGTTGGCCAGCGTCACAGGTGGAAGCGGACCGTGCGGCGCGTGATCGGCAATGCTGTCCACAACCGCGACGACTTCCCCGCTCGCGACAGAGTGAACGGGTTGTCCGAATGACCAGTAGCTCTCGTTCCGGTGCTCGTCACCCTGATAGGTGTTGCCATTCGGACCCACTCTCATCCAGTCGATGGCGAACCTCTGGGCGAGGTACGCTCTGCCGTTCACGGCGATTAGCGAGCGACGGTGGTCGGATGTATTCGACGGCCCGCTGCCCACCACCCACTCGCCACCATCCAGCGGCGCCCTCAGTGTCGGCACTGATTCGGTCGAGACGGGGAGCAGGATGCTGTCGATTTGCGAGATGGTTCCACCGTCGCGACGCACGTCAGCTGAATCGAGGATGTCGAACGTGAGTCGATGTCGTAGCGTCGTCGGGATATCCGCATTGAGTGGAAAAGACAGCCACATGAAGACGATCGTGAGCTGGGCCGGCTCGAGTCGGGCCGCGTCTTCGCTGTGCTGCATCCCCGGCGCCTGGAGCAATGCTTTGAGCGCGCTGTCGCGGTAGGACGCAATCGGCTGCTGGGCCTTGACCGCCCCTCGAGCTTCGCGGTGGTTCCCGGCGTCCATGACATCGATCTCGCGGAATCGCAATGGTCCACGCCCGAAGTTGGCGACGTGCAGCTCGTAAACGAGAACGCGCTTTCCATCGACGACTACAGCCGTGGGGGGCTCGGGCGTTATGACCTCAACGCGGGCCTGACGCGGGGCTATTTGCGCCCTTGCCGACAGCGGCGCAAAGCCAAGAAGGAGAAGCCATATTCCCAGACGATCCCGCATCGCTGACTCCGACTGTTTGAGGCTCTCGGTAGAGGCCTTTAGATTATTTCAACTTTCTGCAATTATTTTAATAATGACACCCGTCGCCGATGTCCGCAAGAGCTCCTACGTAATCACCAGCTTCGCTCAGCTCCGCGCCCTCTCCTCCCCCGTGAGGCAGGAGATCGTCGACGCCGTAGCGGGGATGGGGCCGGCTTCGATCGCCGCCCTTGCGCGCGCCCTCGGTCGCGCCCCCAACGCCCTCTACTTCCACATCGCCAAGCTCGAGCGCCTCGGCTTACTCGTGCGGCGCGGAGGATCGGGCGCTCGCGGTCGCCCGTTCGCAGTGTACGATGTCCCGGGCCGTCCCCTGGAGGTCGTCTACCAACCCGAGAAGCCGAAGACCAAACCGCTAATGGTCAAGCTCGTTCGCGCCATGGTGTCGAGCGCCGCGCGCAGCTTTGCAGGTTCGTACCGACCCGAGGTTGCGGTCGTCGCCGGAGCCGAGCGCAACCTTTGGGCAGCGAGGTCGAAGCAGTGGCTGTCGCCGGGCGAGGTGCGCGACATCAACCGACATCTGCAGGCAGCCATGAACCTGCTCAATCGCGCCGACTACGACCGGCGGAAGGGCGATCAGTTGATAGAGCTGACGTTCGTGCTCGCGCCCGTTCCAGTCTCGGACGACAAGACATGAACCCGTTGACTCGAGAGAATGCGCTGGAGACCACGGCGCTCGCGCGGACCAAAGGCGGATTTCCGTATATTCACGAATGACGTCCGATTTAGCCCCCCAGCCGCGCCGATTCATCGGAGCTGGTGGCGCGCTCGTCGTGGTAGCGCTCCTGATTCTGATTGCGTTCGGCTACTGCGCCACCCGCGTGGTCCCAGCGGGGCTAATCGGCCGCAACGCGACGAACATCACCCACGACGTCGTAGTGCAACAGGTGCGCGCAGTGGCCAAGCTGGTCTCGAGCGAGGCGACGGTGCGCGACGTCGTCGTCTACACGAATACGTGGTACGGCTCGACGAAGCGTTCTCTGGTGGTCGTCACGGGGCGGCTTCTCGCCGGTATCGATCTCCACGACAATCCCGATGTATCGATCGACAACGCGCAGCGACGGATCACGATTCGAATCCCGAAAGCCAGGCTGATTGCCGTCGAGATCACCGACATGCGGACGTACGACGAAAGCGGGGGACTCTGGAACCCGTTCACGCCTGAAGATCGCGATGCGATTCAGCTTCAGGCGCGGGTTCAGCTCACCGCCGCCGGAAATCAGTTGGAGCTGCTTCGTCACGCAAACGAAAGCGCGGTCGAGCTGCTGCGAATGTTGTTCGCGAAGGACGGGTATACGGTCGACGCAGCAGTGAAGTAAGGCCACCTCTTCACATTTCGATGGGCTCGTGAGCGATCGGAACTCGACGCCGGGAAAAGCTAGTAGCCAATCAGATTTTCACCGGACGTCGTAGACCGTCGTTGGCACTTTGTCGAGATACTTGTCGAACCATCCGACTATGTGCTCCAGTCTTTCGACGCGGTGCCACGGCTTTCCCGATCGTGAGAGCTCGTGCGTCTCCCCGGGGAACCGCACCATTACAGTTGGCTTGTGCAGGTACTTCAGCGCTCTGAACATTTGCTCGCCGCCCAGCGCCGGCGGCGTCCGCATATCCGATTCGCCCTCTATCAGCATCAACGGTGTCGTGACGTTGGTGATGTAGGTTATCGGCGATAGCTCCTTGAACTGCTCGGGATTTTCCCACGGCGCGCCCGAAAACCACGTCGGTGTGAACATGGTAAAATCGGCCGAGTACCAGAAGCCGGCCCAGTCGGCGATCGAGCGCTGAGATA
Source organism: Gemmatimonadaceae bacterium (assembly GCA_050733495.1). GTDB lineage: Bacteria > Gemmatimonadota > Gemmatimonadetes > Gemmatimonadales > Gemmatimonadaceae > UBA4720. The sequence goes on from JBOHTC010000108.1 coordinate 8,768, forward strand.
CCGCGGCCGCGAACCGATGGGTATGGCCGACGATCCAATTCGTGAGAACACCGCCGCCGCTTCCGCCGGTGACGCCCATGCGAGTGGAATCGACGTACCCGCGCTTGAGAACCTCGTCGACGCCGGCCATGAGATCCTTGTAGTCATCACCCGGATAATGGAACTGGATGACGTTGCCGAAATCTTCTCCGTACGACGTGCTGCCGCGCGGATTCACGTACAGCACGACGTAGCCCTTCGCCGCCATCCAGTCGAATTCGTGGGTGAAGGTGGATCCGAACGCACCGTTCGGGCCGCCGTGGATCTCCAGAATGAGCGGATATTTCTTCGCCGCCTCGAAATGTGGCGGTTTGAGAATCCATCCCTGGATTCGTTTTCCGTCGAAGCTGTTGTACGAGAATTCCTCGGGCGTGGTGAGATCCAGAGTGCTGAACAACGCGTCGT
>JBOHTC010000109.1:0-2092 GCA_050733495.1 Gemmatimonadaceae bacterium
CGACATGCCGTACTTGGGATGGTAACCGGAACTATCTGTCGCAGGTCCGCGAGGCGATGGCCGGGCAGGCGGACTGCACGACGACTAACGGAGCAGATCTCATTACGAGCTCGGTGCGTGACAGCTGGCTGCGCCTAACCAAGACAACGCGGCCGCTCGGTGACTGCCAGCACAAGGAGTACGACTCGTTTGGTCGTCTCACGAACACGAAGTTTCGAGATGACTGCGTTGCTGCAAACGCCGGAAATACGATGGTCGAGACGTACGACGCCAATGGGCTACATATCAAGAGCGAGCTCCAGGACGGGTGTGGATCCGATCCTGATCACGGGGCCGAGTTTTCGTCGAGGGGCATCGCTGCGTGAACGCGCCGGTGCAGATCCGGACGCTTGAAACAGACGGGGCAGAGCCGGCACCTTCGGGTTGTCTAGGCTCGAAAGAGGTTGCCCCTTGCAAGAGATCATCGTGAAGGTTCCCGGTTCGCACAAGGCTTTTGCGGCAGCGATGCAAGGCATCGTCGACCAGGTTGTTCGTTTCACGGCCGACGTGCCGCGGCAGCGCTCGGTCGACTACCGCGCGCACGAGGTCGCGGTTGCCGAAGGATGCGCGGCGATCGAGCGCGAGGCCCATGGCATCTCGCTCGCCGCGCTCGATGTCGACGCCGTGAAGTTGAAGATCAACGGTGTCGTGTATCACCGCGTCGGTCGACACGAGGCGAGATACAAGACGCGTGCCGGCGAGGTCGGCGTCGAGCGTACGCTCTACCGTCCAAGCGGCGGTCGTGGGAAGCGGGCCGTGAACACGGTGACGCTGCGCTGCGGCGCCGTCGCGGACGAATGGTTGCCCGACACTGCATCGGCGATGGCGCACCGACTCGCACGCGGGACCTCGCGTGAGGCAGAACAAGCATCGGCCGTCGAACGAACGTTGCCGTACTCGCGGTCGAGCTTCGAGAAGCTCGGTCACGTCGTAGGTCTCGCGATGCGAGATCGTCGCGTCGACATCGAAGAGGTGCTGATCGCCGAGATGGAGATCCCGAAGGGCGCGGTCAGCGCGAGCGTTGCTCTCGATCGCACGACCGTCCCGATGGAAGAGCCCAGGCCGCGCCGGCCCGGCCGACGCAAGAAGGGCGAAGCCAAGAACCCGATCGAGGTCGTCTATCGCATGGGCTGGTGCGGCACGATCACGCTTCACGATGCCAAGGGAGATGCGCTCGACACGATCCGCTACGGCCGGATGCCGCACGAGGACGGCGAGGATCTCGCGGAGGCTCTGGCCAGCGACGCGCTCGCACTTGTGAAGCGCCGCCCGACACTGAAGATCGTCACGCTCGGCGATGGCGCAGGCGATGTGCAGGCATTGCTCCAAAGGCACGTAGACGAGGAATCGTTCAAGCGCCCCCTCCACCGCCTCGTTGATTTCTGGCACGTGATCGAAAAGATCAGCGACGCTGCGGACGTGATGACCAGCGGAACGGCCAAGGCGGAGCTGATCGCGGACTGGCGTCGGCGCCTCTGCATGCGGCGCACAGCGGTCGCCACGATCCTCGACGAGCTGCGTGCGTCCGGCAAAGAACACGTTCGCGTCGGCGACGGATGTCCGGTCCACGACGCGATCACATACTTCGAGAATCAGGGCGACCTGATGGACTACGTCACCGCACGCGAGCTCGGGCTGCCGATCGGCAGCGGCAACGTCGAAGCGACCTGCAAGAGTTTGTTCGGGCTCCGCTTCAAACGTCCCGGCGCGCGCTGGCACAACGTCTCCGGCGAAGACGTCGTCACGATGCGCGCGCATCAGCTCAGCAACCGCTGGACGCGCGCCAGCGAAATTGCGCTGACACCGCCGCGCGTCGAAGTGTTGCGTGCCGCATGATCAGGATCGAAACCAGACCCGTATTACAACTATGTAGCTCAGCCGGCCTCCCGACATCGATGGTGTATCCATCTGCCGGAATTCCAAATGAACTAGCGAGTTCATTGACTGACGTCATGGCTACGGAATCGGCCGCTGCGGTAAATCGGAGGGCGTTTGCCTTGTAGTCAATCGCGACGCCTTGCGCACCTTGTGTTTCAAAGAACTGATCTACAAT
>JBOHTC010000110.1:0-2000 GCA_050733495.1 Gemmatimonadaceae bacterium
CGGCTGATTGGCGTCGGATTGGACGCATTCCGCTAGACAGCGCCCGTATCTATCACGTCGTGGCTGTTCCGACACACACCCACCCCTGTCCCTGCTCAAAACTCCCAGACGCTGAGGAAGGCTAGAGATTTTGGTGCCGCCGCCATACCGTCGTGGCATGGTAACTGTGAATCGGCGCGATCTCGGGGCTCTGACGCAATTTCGATGATTGGTAGGCAAGATTACATCGCACCAATGAGCCGAGCCTGGAGAAGATCTAGCTTCGCGCGTCCATACATCTGCCGTTTCACAAGCTTGAGCTTGGTGATCTGAGCTTCCACTTGTCCGTTGGACCAGGGCTGGGTGATGGCAGCGTGTACGGCCGCTTTGTCGCTAGCGATGCCGGTCGCAAAGGATGCAATGAGGCTTTGCTTTGATTCGGCAATCCACGGTTCGAGTTCGTCCGCGGCTTTGGTTCGGATCATCGATTGGAAGCGACCAACAAGCTCGCAGGCATCGGCCAGACCCGGAACGCCGTTTTCGATTGCCGCTACCGTCACGGTCTCACCGCTGGTCAAGTGGTTTCGCTTCGTCGTCATCAACTTCGCTATCGCCCTGGCGGATGGAATTCGTCGCAGTTGTCGATCGCTCAGCGTTTCAGCGCGCCTGCGCCGTGTCGCCCATTCGGTGACGACCCGCAGCGATCCTTGGAAGCCTTGCCCCTTCAGGCGACGCCAGAGCTCGGCGCCATTGCGATAGCCACCTGTCCATTGCGCATCCAGGAATGGCAGATGCCCATCCAGGGTGCTCTGACGGGTGCGGAACATATCCGTGCCACCGCCGCGGCTGATTTGGCGGACCAGATTCCGACTGTGCCCCGTCCTGCGGACGATCTCCTTGAGCGGCACCCCCTTATCGACCAAGTCTGCAATTGCGGCATGCAGGTCCTGCCGGCGCCGATAACCCTCGTATTGCAGCCGTTCCGCAGAGGTCAGCAGTTCCGGATTGATTGTCGTCGCACCGATTACGGTGCGGAGGTAGCGCATGCACCGCCGCACTGCTTGGAGAAAGGCTGCGCTGGCGTTCTCCATCAGATGCCAGCGGTCGGCGACCTGTATGGCGTCTGGCAATGCCTTGGCCGCAGCCTCGCCATATCCACCCCCGCGATCGCGCGAAACGATCTTGATGCCCGGATGAGCCGATAGCCAAGCCTGAACGGTGGTTGATTCCCGGTCGGGAAGCAGCGTCACAATCCGTCGCCGCTCCAGATCGCAGACGATTGTCCCGTAACGATGGTTCCTCCGAAAGGCCCAGTCGTCGATCCCAACAACAACCAAAGGCTCGACGGGCATAATCGTTCGTCGGCGAACGATGCGTAGCAGTGTGTCGTTGCTGACCGGCAACCTGAGCCGCTTGGCAAAGCATGCAGCCGGCCTTCCACCGAGCGCCAACCCCAGATGATGAACGATACATTCCAGACGCGCCGTTCGCCGCGCTCGGAGCGGGACAACGTGTTCGCCAAACCGTTCGGCGAAGATGCGTCGGGCGCAGTGCTGCACCTCGCAGAAAAACCGTCGGGTGACCAAACGAAGCTGTACCTCCCGGCCCGCCAACGGCAAGTCGGCAACGCGCCGTACGTATCGGCTGTGGATACGACGCGAAGGGGTTCCGCACAAAGGGCAAGCGGCAGTCGCCTCAACCGATCGAACAATCAAAATAAACGAGTCTTCTGAATCACTTACGTCTTCAAATACCAAGCCACTCGGCACAAGCGACGACAGCTGAAAGTCGGTTCGCATGGCGCTGATTCTCCGTTGGAAAACCAACCATCGCCAGTGGACTTCATCGGAAGTGAGTCAGAGCCATCTCGGGACCCCGCCCTATTCAATCAAATCAGATACTTGCTGCGCCGATCGGCGCCGGGACCCCACGCCGAAACACAACCAGGGCATCGGTGACGAGCTGGGCTGTCATCCCAGCGTTCATCGACCAACCGACCACGCGACGCGAGAAGAGGTCGA
>JBOHTC010000111.1:0-2108 GCA_050733495.1 Gemmatimonadaceae bacterium
GAGCCGAGATGAGGGATGAGTTATCGAGCGCTTCCCGCATCCCGCATCCCGCATCCCGCATCCCGCATCCCGCATCCCGCATCCCGCCTCCCGCTTCCCGCTTCCCGCTTCCCGCCTCCCGCCTCCCGCTTCCCGCTTCAAACCTTCTCCGCGCCTGATTGATCCAATTTCAGGGGGCCATCTGCCGCCCACCTCCCTGCTCCGGAGCTCCAATGCCGCAACCAACTCGAATTCGTCCTGGAGATGCAATCCGGCGAATCTCGCCCGCCCTCTTTTGCCTGCTGATCATGGCAACGTCTTCATCGACGGCGATCGCACAGACCGCCGACCACGGCACGTGGCGCATCTATTCCGAGCCGTCACGCGAGCGCGTCCAGCTCTCATTCGAAGACTATGAAAACGGTAGCGGCCGAACCGGACAGACATCCTTCGGCGTGCGCCCAGCAGAATTGCGCGGTCTTACGCTGTCGCAGCTCTCGTCCTACAACGGACCGGCCAAATTTCAACTCGTGCGTGACGCCGGCACCTTCAACTTCGAGGGAGAGCTGCGCGATGGCCAGGGGACGGGCTTCTTCACCTTCTCTCCGGATTCACGGTTCCCGCAGCAGCTCGCCTCGCGCGGTTACGAGCGCCCGACCACCGAGCAGCAATATCGGCTGGCGATGCACGACGTGGGGTACTCGATGCTCGACGAGCTTCGCACCGAGGGATACGATCGTCCGTCCGTCGACCAGCTCGTCGTCATGGGGATGCACGGCGCCAACCTCGACTACATGAAGTCACTCAGTGCCGCGGGATATCGCGTCGGCGACACGCATCGGCTCGTCGCGCTTCGCGACCACGGAGTGACCCACGACTTCATCAGCGGCCTGAGCGACGCGGGATACAGAAAACTCTCCCTCGACGATCTCCAGGAGCTGCGCGATCACGGCGTGAATCCGGACTTCATTGCGTCACTTCGGCGATATGGCTTCACTGATTTGACCACCGACCAGCTACTGGAGGCCCGCGATCACGGGGTGACTGGATCGTACATCGAGGATCTCCGTGACCTCGGCTACACCGATGTCAGTCTCCGTGAATTCGTCAGGATGCGCGATCACGGAGTCACGGCCGGCTTTGCCCGCCAGGTGCGCTCATCTACCGGCCGCCTCGCGAGCGTCGAGGACCTCGTTCGTCGGCGAGACCGCGGAGATTATTGAGCCGCAAACGGACCAGGATCAACAATTCGGTGCACAGGCTCTCAACGCTTTCCCCTTGTAGCCCATCCAATGCTTACTACTCTCACAGGACGCCCACCTATGCCTCGCTCTCTCTTCCCAACCTTGAGCATTTCGCTCTTTCTGTTCTCCGCAGTGGCCGCCGCGCAAACGAACCGCGTCGATCGCTTGCGCGACGGCTGCGAAGGTGGCTGGAACGAAGACCGCGCGCGCGTCTGCGAGGTTCACACTTACACCATTTCGGCAGCGTCGAGAATTTCGGTGGACGCCGCACCCAACGGCGGCGTGAGCTTCTACGGGTCGAATCGCCGCGACGTCCAGGTCGTCGCGCGAGTCCAGGCGAGTGCCGACGATGATGCGACCGCGAAAGACATCGCAAGTCAGATTCGCGTTTTCACCGAGGGCGGACGAATCCGCTCCGAAGGGCCTTCCACCCATGGGCGCACATCGTGGTCCGTGAGCTACGACGTTTACGTCCCGACCCAGGCAAACCTCGAGGCGACTTCCGACAACGGCGGGATCTCGGCGAAGGATGTCCATGGAGACATGAACTTCGAGACCACCAACGGCGGCATTCACCTCGCTGATGTTGGCGGCAACGTCCGCGCGCACACGACCAACGGCGGCGTGACTGCTGATCTTACTGGGACCACCTGGCAGGGACAGGGTCTCGATCTGCAAACGACAAACGGAGGCGCCACTCTGAACGTGCCCCGCGGTTACAACGCGATGCTCGAGACGGGGACTACCAACGGTGGGATGCACGTCGACTTTCCAATCACGGTCAGCGGCTCGCTCAGTCGGCGCATCTCAACCCAGCTGGGGTCGGGCGGGCCGTTAGTGCGCGTCGTCACGACGAATGGAGGAGTGCACATCGCGGAGCGGTGA
>JBOHTC010000112.1:0-1714 GCA_050733495.1 Gemmatimonadaceae bacterium
ACGACGCGTTGTTCAGCACTCTGGATCTCACCACGCCCGAGGAATTCTCGTACAACAGCTTCGACGGAAAACGAATCCAGGGATGGATTCTCAAACCGCCACATTTCGAGGCGGCGAAGAAATATCCCCTCATTCTGGAGATCCACGGCGGCCCGAACGGCGCGTTCGGATCCACCTTTACCCACGAGTTCGACTGGATGGCGGCGAAGGGCTACGTCGTCCTATACACCAATCCGCGCGGGAGCACGTCGTATGGTGAGGATTTCGGCAACATCATCCAGTTTCACTATCCCGGCGACGATTACAAAGACCTGATGGCGGGCGTCGACGAGGTTCTCAAGCGCGGCTACGTCGACTCGACGCGCATGGGGGTCACCGGCGGAAGCGGCGGAGGCGTCCTCACGAACTGGATCGTCGGCCACACGCATCGCTTCGCGGCCGCGGCATCGCAGCGCTCCATCGCCGACTGGGCCGGCTTCTGGTACTCCGCCGATTTCACTCTGTTCACGCCGACCTGGTTTTCGGGCGCGCCATGGGAAAATCCCGAGCAGTTCAAGGAGCTGTCGCCGATAACCTACGTGACCAACGTGACTACGCCTCTAATGCTGATAGAGGGAGAGTCCGACATGCGTACGCCGCCGGCCCTCGGCGGCGAGCAAATGTTCAGAGCGCTCAAGTACCTGCACAAGACGACAGTGATGGTGCGGTTCCCCGGCGAGACGCACGAGCTCTCGCGGTCGGGAGCGCCATGGCACAGGGTCGAGAGATTGCAGCACATAGTCGGATGGTTCGACAAGTACCTCGATAAGGTGCCGACGACTGTCTACGACGTCCGGTGAGTCACCGAACTGCCGCATCGACGGTATAACCGTCTTTCGCCAGTAGCATTCGCAGGAGCTCTACCGCGCTTTCGTTTGCGTGGCGCAGCAGATCCATCTGATTGCCGGCAGCCGTAAGCTGGGCCCGGGCCTGGCGCTGAATCGCATCGCGATCTTCAGGCGTGAACGGATTCCAGAGCCCTCCGCTTTCATCGTACGTCCGCATGTCGGTGATCTCGACAGCGATGAGCTTCGCTTTCGGGATGCGAATCGTGATGCGTCTTTGCGCGTTGTCTATCGACACATCCGGACTGTCGCGAAGATCGATACCGGCGAGAAGGCGCCCCGAGACTACCACCAGAGAGCGCTTGGTGGAGCCGTACCACGTATTTTGGTAGACGACTACATCGCGCACCGTCGCCTCGCTGGAGACGAGCTTCGCCACGGCGCGCACTTGCTGCACCACGACGTCGTGGGTGATGTTCGTCGTATTGCGCCCGAGCAACCCCCCTTGGACGACGCGGGTGGCGCAGTAGCCGAACGCGATCACGATCAGGAGTGCTACGACGACGAGCGCGACCCCGATTCCGACGAATCGGCGCGGCCGCGGGACTGCGTCGGAAGTCATTCAGGAATATATGGAAATCGGGGTTTCGTTTGTGCCGATTTAGGAATCGTCGTCTGCCACTGGAGCTGGCGCGAGCCACTGCTCAGACCTCGCTGCCCAAAGATTGCGCTCGGCTCCTTCCTTAGCGATTCAGCCAGTACGACACCTTCACCAGAAACGTGTTCGCTGGATGCAGGCTGAATAGATCGCGCACGTCGCCCCGGAACCCGTTGTTGCCTTGCGTCGGGTCGACGCCCTGACGGCCCTCGTTCCAGACGAGGAACAAGGT
>JBOHTC010000113.1:0-12403 GCA_050733495.1 Gemmatimonadaceae bacterium
CCCACACCTTTGGTAGAATCAGCCGCGGCGTCGCTCGTCGACCTTGGACATCAGCCCGCGCTCGTGAAAACGGAGCGCTTCGGCCCGACCGGCGGCACTGCTTGACGCGCCGCTCCGGAGCTTTGCCCGAGTAGGTCGTCGGCATCGCGGTGCGCGTTGTCGCATGGTGCATCGCGCGGGGTCGGCGAGGGGTGTCGTCTTCGGCGCTACGCTCGCTTGGTCGGAGCCCCTAACTGCGCTACCTCGCTCCGCTCGGTAGCGGGTATACTCCTCGCGCTCGCTTTGGAAAGCGCCTGCGAGAACACCCCTCGCCTCCAGGGCAGAGTTCTATAGCCGAGTTCGAGAAATCCTGATCTCCGTGACAGAGCTTTCAACCTCCGTCAGTCCGAGAGCCAGCGTGCGCAGCGGCTAAGCTCGCGGGGACGCCGAGCTGCGCTCGATGCGTGTAAGCGAGCTAGTCGCCGAAGAGGACACCCTCGCCCGACTGACCGTCAAAGATTCCGAACCGCAGCAAGAACCGACGCCGCGAAGACGCGGATGCTCGCCGCTCCCGGCCAAGCGCGCCGGGTCATATCCGCTTACCCGGTGCGAATTTAGCCGCTCTGCCGTAAATTCCGCGAATGGCATGGTTCCGAAAGGAAAAGAAGCCGCGCCTCCCGCGACACGAAAAACACGAGATTCCGCCCGACGCATGGGAGAAGTGTGACCGTTGCGGGCACACGGACCTGCGCGAAAAGTTCGTGCGCAATCTCAACGTTTGTCCGAGCTGCGGATTTCATCGGCGCATTCGCGCCAGCGAGTACGCCGCGATTCTCCTCGACGAAGGGACAGGAGAAGAAACCGAGCTCGAGATCCGCTCCACTGACCCGCTCGGATTCCCCGACTATCCGGCGCGTCTGAAGAAAGCGACCGGTGCCGCAGGCGAAGGCGACGCCATACTCACCTTCACCGGCCAGCTCGGCGGAATGCCCGTGTGCCTCGCCGTCATGGACTTCGCGTTCATGGGCGGATCGATGGGCTCAGTCGTCGGAGAAAAACTCGCGCGACTCGGACAGCGAGCCATCGAGAGGAAATATCCTCTCATCATAATTTCAGCATCCGGCGGGGCGCGCATGCAGGAGGGAGTGCTCTCCCTCATGCAGATGGCCAAAGCAGCCGCAATACTGTCGCAGTTGGCGGAGCGGCGCATCCCCTACGTTTCGATTCTCACGAACCCAACCACCGGCGGCGTCAGTGCAAGCTTTTCGATGCTCGGCGACGCCATTCTTGCGGAGCCGGGAGCCGTGATCGGATTCGCGGGGCCGCGCGTAATAAAGCAGACAATCGGACAGGAATTGCCCGAGGGATTTCAGACCGCCGAGTTCCTGCTCGAGCACGGCATCGTGGACTCGGTCGTATCACGCAGCGAGCTCAAACAGACGATCGGACAACTCCTCCGCCACATGAGCGGCAAGCCGGCCTCGGCAGGATGGACGACCTCCTGACGTCCTACAGCGCGGCGATCGACGCGCTCTTCGCCCGCACCACGAGCGGCACAAAATTCGGACTGGAACGCACCGAGGCGATTCTTGCGAGCATGGGGTCGCCGCACCGAAAGCTCGCGGCGATTCACGTCGCTGGAACCAACGGAAAGGGGAGCGTCGTCGCGAGCGTCGAAGCACTGCTGCGGTCGCGCGGATTCAGGGTCGGCAGATATACGTCTCCGCACCTGATTGATTTTCGGGAGAGGATCACGGTCGATTCCGTCCCGATTCCCGAGCAGGCCGTGCTCGAGTTTCTGGAGAAGCGGACTCCTCTCGCGGAGGAGATTGGAGCCACGTTCTTCGAGCTCACGACGGCGCTGGCGTTCGAGTGGTTTGCCAACCAGGGAGTCGACTTCGCAGTAGTCGAGACCGGCTTGGGCGGCAGACTCGATTCGACGAACGTCCTGAGTCCGATGGTGGCCACTGTCACGTCGATCGGGATGGACCACACGGAGCTTCTTGGTGACAGCCTCGAAAAGATCGCGCGAGAAAAAGCGGGAATCTTCAAGCCGGGCGTCCCGGCGGTTATCGGAGAAGCAAACCCGGCGATTCGGTCGCTTCTCGAAGAATGTGCGAAGCTTGCCGGAGCGCATCCGGTCATCGGTCTCGACAGTGAGTACGCGATCGAAAACGTGGAGCTCTCGTCGCGAGGGACCTCGTTCACCCTGGCAGACGCTGCCGAGGTCACGACGACGACTCCGTTGCTCGGGGTGCACCAGGCGCGAAACGCCGCCGTTGCGATCGCGACGCTTCAGGCCCTCGGCCCGAATTTCCTTCCGCCGCCCGACAAAATCTCCGCTGCACTCTCGACGGTCTTTCTGCCGGGCCGCTTTCAGCGCTTTGGAAAATTCATCTTCGACGTCGCGCATAATCCCGATGGCGCGCAAACAGTCGCCACGACGCTTGACGCGCTGAAAGTAGACCGCCCTCGCACCGCACTACTCGCCGTTCTAAGAGATAAAGATTGGCGGGGAGTCATTCGCGCGTTGGAGCCGGCTGTCGATCGCTTCGTCTTCACCGATGCGCCGTCCGCCCCGCCTGAGAGGCGCTGGAATGCGGAGGAGGCAAAAGCTTTTGCCGATTCCAACGGCATCGCCGCGTGTCTCGAACCCGACATTGATACAGCGCTGCGGATCGCACAGGCAAACAGCGAGACGGTCGTCGTCACCGGATCATTCCACACAGTGGGAGACGTGATGTCGCGCTTGCAGGTGTCTCCGTTCGCCGCGTAGCTTTCCTGAATGTCACAGGGAGCTTTACCAGGATTTCGCGACTTTTACCCCGACCAGCTCGCCACACGCAACTACCTGATGTCGGTGTGGCGCGATATCGCCCGCAGGTACGGCTTCGTCGAGTACGACGGACCACCACTCGAGCCTCTCGAGCTCTACACCCGGAAAAGCGGCGATGAGATCGTCGGGCAGCTATACACTTTTACCGACCGGGGGGATCGTGAGGTCGCGCTCCGTCCGGAAATGACCCCAACCCTCGCCCGTATGGTGGCCGCGAAGGCAAACGCGATGCGCAAGCCAATTCGCTGGTTCTCTATCCCGCAGCTCTTTCGCTACGAGCGACAGCAGAAGGGAAGACTGCGCGAGCACTTCCAGCTCAACGTCGACATCATCGGCGAATCTTCTATTGCGGCCGACGCCGAGCTGCTTGCGGTTGCCATCGACATCATGCGAGCGCTGGGGCTCGACTCGAGTGATGTCCGCGCCAGAATATCCGATCGACGGCTGTTGACGGCCGCGCTCACGAGCGTCGGAGCCGCACAGAACGAGCTCGCGTCGGTGTTCGCCGCCATCGATAAGGCCGGGCGTGAGCCGCGCGAGGTGACGCTGGACAAAGTCGACAAGGCAGTCCGGAACCCCGACGCCCGAAAGGGTGTTGAGCGCCTGCTTGCAAATTCCAAAGACCTCGACGCTATGGCGCGCGACTTCGCGGATTCGCCGGAAGTCGTCGAGGAAGTCAGCAGAATGCGCGAGTACATGTCCTTTCTGTCAGCGCTCGGCGTAAGCGATTGGGTCGACTTCGACCTCTCAATCGTTCGCGGACTCGCTTACTATACGGGGAAGGTGTTCGAGCTATTCGATGCGAAGGGAGAGTTCCGCGCAATCTGCGGCGGCGGCCGATACGACGATCTGCTCGGGACGATAGGCGGCGTCGATCTCCCAGCGCTCGGCTTCGGAATGGGCGACGTCGTCCTGACTGAGATCCTTCGTGCCAGAAAGCTTCTTCCCGAGGCCGTGCTCGGCACGGAGTACTGGGTCGCCTCCGACGACGATTCGATGCTGCCGGACGTAATGAGCGTCGCGGGGCGCCTTCGCGCAAAATCGCGGAGCGTCGAGTACGCCCTCAAGTCGCAAACGCTGGCCCGCCAGCTCAAGACCGCATCAACCGCCGGGGTGCAAAGCGTCGTACTCCTGCGCCGTCCCGATTTCGAGAACGGGAAAATCACCGTGAAAACGATGGCGGACGGCTCGGAGCGAAGCGTGACCCTCGATGCTTTTCTTGAATCACTTTAACTACGCCAATGGCCGACGATAAAAAACTGACGACCCGCGCCGAGGATTTCAGCGCGTGGTACAACGAAGTGGTGCTTCGCGCGGAGCTCGCGGACTACGCTCCTGTGCGCGGCTGCATGGTGATTCGCCCCCGTGGTTATGGAATCTGGGAGCGAATGCAGCAGCAGCTTGACATGATGTTCAAGGATACCGGCCACGAGAACGCGTATTTCCCGCTCTTCATTCCCGAGAGCTTCCTGAACAAAGAGGCAGAGCACGTCGAAGGCTTCGCGCCCGAGACCGCCGTCGTCACCCACGGCGGTGGAAAGAAGCTCGAGGAGCCACTCATCGTGCGCCCGACTTCTGAGACGATCATCTACGCCATGTACGCGAAGTGGGTACAGAGCTATCGCGACCTCCCGGTGTTGATCAACCAGTGGGCGAACGTCGTTCGCTGGGAGATGCGCACACGATTGTTCTTGCGTACGCTCGAGTTTCTCTGGCAGGAGGGACACACCGCGCACGCTACCCATGACGAAGCAGAGGAGGAAGCGCGCAAGATGCTCGGCGTGTACCGCGACTTCATGGAAGGCTGGATGGCGATGCCTGTAGTGACCGGTATGAAGACCGAATCCGAAAAATTCGCGGGTGCGCTCCGCACGTACTCCCTGGAAGGAATGATGCAGGACAACAAGGCGCTCCAGGCAGGTACCTCCCATAACCTCGGCCAGAATTTCTCGAAAGCCTTCGACCTGAAATTTCAGACCGAAGCGGGTGGAGTCGAGTACGCCTGGAACACGAGCTGGGGCGTCTCGACACGAATGGTCGGCGGACTCGTCATGACCCACGGCGACGACAAAGGTCTGCGCGTGCCGCCGCTACTCGCGCCGATCGAGATCGTGATTGTCCCCATCTGGCGCTCGGACGAAGACAAGGGACGGGTTCGCGCCGCGGCACATCTCATCAAGGAGAGCATGCTTGCCTGGGAACGTCGCGTGCCTGGACGACTGCGAGTGCACGTGGACGATCGCGAAGGGATGAAACCGGGCGCGAAGTATTACGAGTGGGAGCTCCGCGGAATTCCATTGCGCATCGAGCTCGGTCCGCGCGATATCGATCAGAATCAGGCAATCATGGTGCGCCGAGATACGGGAGAAAAGCGGGCGGTGCCACTTTCATCCGTCGGCGAAGATGCAGCGGACATGCTCCACCTGATCCAGGAAACGATGCTCATCGATGCGCGGGAGAGACGGGAACAGAACAGCATCCGTGGCGGCATCACCTACGATCGCTTCCGGGAAGTGATGAGCGGCGATGGTGCGTTCGTTTACGCGGGCTGGTGTGGCGACGAGAAGTGCGAGACCGCGATCAAGGAGGAGACGAAGGCGACAATTCGCGTTCTTCCCGACGAAGAGTTCAGATCCGCCGATCCGCCCAAGACGTGCCTCAAATGCGGGCAAGCATCAACCGCCGAGGCGCTGTGGGCCAAAGCGTACTGACCGAAAGCGTCGGCCTTCGCTGCGAGGAGGTCTCGCTCTCGGTAATTGCGCGTGAAGTGGGTACTCCCTGCTTCGTCTACAGCGCCTCAGCGATTCGCGCGCAGTACGCGTTACTGTGCGATGCGCTGCGACAGGTCGATGCACGTCTTCACTACAGCGCAAAAGCCAACTCGAGCATCGCCGTGCTTGCGCTCCTGCGGGAGCTCGGTGCGGGCGTCGACATAGTCTCAGGTGGCGAGCTGCACCGCGCCCTCCATGCTGGCTACAATGGCCGCGATATCGTCTTCAGCGGGGTCGGCAAAACGGAGCGTGAGATTGAAGAGGCGCTCAATGCCCACGTCCTGCTCTTCAACGTCGAATCAGAGCAGGAGCTCCACGTAATCCAGTCCGTCGCCAACCGTCTGGACACTATCGCGCCCGTCGCGTTGCGCGTGAATCCCGAGGTACTCGTCGACACGCCGCACCCGTACACGCGAACCGGCGAGAAGGGGATGAAGTTCGGGATTCCGTTCGACGAGGCGCTCGCGGTGGCGAAGGTGGCGACGGGTCTTCCGAACATCCACCTGCTCGGCCTCGACATGCATGTCGGGTCGCAGATTTCGCAGTTCGCGCCCTACGAAACGGGGCTCGAGAGACTACTCCATCTGCGTCGGGAGATCGAGCGCGAGAGCAGCGTCCGTCTCGAATATCTCGATATCGGCGGCGGGCTGGCCGTCGCGTACGACCTCGAACCCGCGGTCGACGTCGCTCAATTCGGCGACGTCGTACGCGCGCAAGTCGCTGGATCGGGACTCAAGGTGATCCTCGAGCCGGGCAGGTTTCTGGTTGGAAACGCCGGCGTTCTCCTCGCGCGGGTTCTCTATAGGAAACGAAGCGGAGGCAAGGAGTTCATCATCACCGACGCCGGGATGAATGACCTTCTGCGGCCGTCGCACTACAACGCGTTCCATCGCATCGACTCCGTCAATCCTTCGGGACGCACGACAGTTGCGGACGTCGTTGGACCAATTTGTGAGAGCGGTGACTTCCTCGCCCTCGACCGTCAGATCGACGACGCGCAGCCCGGCGATCTTCTTGCGGTGCAGTCAGCCGGCGCCTATGGCTTCGTGATGTCGTCCAACTACAACTCGCGGCCACGCGCCGCCGAGGTGCTTGTCGATGGAAATAGATTCGCGATCATTACGCGGCGCGAGAGCTACGACGACCTGATTCGTAACGAGATCGATCGGCCCGACTGGAGGAGTCAATAGTGCGAATCGGAGTGATGTCTGATACCCACGATCGGGTGCCGGCGGTCGCGGAGCTTCTGGAGAGAATCGCGCAGCGCGGCGTCAGCATCGTTATGCATGCAGGCGACTACTGCTCTCCCTTTTGCCTCGCTCCTTTCCACCAGCGCGGCATGGCTCTGCTCGGTATCTTTGGGCGCAACGATGGAGATCGCGAAACGTTGAGCGCCTACGCTGCTCGCGGGATGGGGACCGAGATCTACGAATCCCCTCACAGCTTTGACGTCGGCGGCAAGCGCGTGTTGCTGGTCCACGACATAGCCGAGGTCACGACGAGGTCAATCGAGTCCCACGATTTCGTGGTACACGGCTCCTCGCACCTGCAGTCGGAAAGAAAGGCCGGGAATACACTCGTCATAAATCCGGGCGAGGCGTGCGGCTGGATCCACGGCAAGTGCACGGCGGCGATCCTGGATACCGACACAGGGGAGATAGAGCACATTACCCTATGACCAGCCGGATCCTCATCATCGATTTCGGCTCACAGTTCACGCAGTTGATCGCCCGCAGGGTTCGCGAGGCGAGAGTCTATTCCGAGATCCATCCGCCCAGCCGCACCGTCGACTGGATTCGCGAGTGGAACCCGACGGGAATAATCCTGAGTGGCGGTCCCAACTCGGTATATGGCGAAAATGTCCCCCTCGCCGATCCGGCAATTCTCGACATCGCGCCCGTGCTCGGCATCTGTTACGGAATGCAGTTGATCGCGCACATCGAGGGCGGCCAGGTAATCCGCACCGACCGCCGCGAGTACGGACGCGCGCAAATGAAGGTGCTCGAGCCCAAAGGTCTGTTCGCCGGATTTTCACCGAACGAACCGGTTACCACCTGGATGAGTCACGGCGATCACATCGAGCAGCCACCGAAAGGTTATGTGGTGACGGCGGAGAGCAACGGAAATCCCATCAGCGCGTTCCGGCACGAGAGGCGTCAGGTCTATGGCGTGCAATTCCATCCTGAGGTCGCCCATACTCCGCGGGGCCGGGAAGTCATCTCGAACTTTCTGTTCGATATCTGCAAAGCGGAGCCGAGCTGGACGGCGGGCGCATTCATAGAGGAAGAGGTTGCCCGCATCCGGAAAGTCGTCGGGAAATCGCGCGTGATTTGTGGACTTTCCGGAGGAGTCGATTCGTCGGTCGCTGCCGCACTCGTCCATCGAGCGATTGGAGATCAGCTTACCTGCATTTTCGTCGATACCGGACTGCTTCGTCTGCACGAGCGTGATCAGGTCGAGCGTGCGTTTCGAGCGGGGCTGGGAATAAAACTGATCACGATTGACGCTGAAGAGAGATTCCTGACAGCGCTGAAGGGAGTGGAAGATCCAGAGAAGAAGCGGAAGATCATCGGCCACACGTTCATCGATGTGTTCGAGGACGCGGCGGCGCAGCTCGGTGACGACGTCCATTTCCTCGTGCAGGGGACGTTGTATCCCGATGTGATCGAGTCATTCTCTCCGCGCGGCGGGCCGTCGGTGACTATCAAGACGCATCACAACGTTGGCGGACTCAAGCCCGACATGAAGTTCAAGCTGATCGAACCGTTGCGCGAGCTTTTCAAGGACGAAGTGCGGAACGTCGGTCGCGAGATTGGTTTGCCGGAAGAAATGGTCGCTCGGCATCCATTTCCTGGGCCCGGTCTCGCAATCCGAATATTGAGCGATGTCACCAAGGCGAAGCTCGATCTGCTTCGCGCGGCTGACGCGCTCTACCTCGACGGAATCCGTGAAGCCGGGTTATACGACGAGATATGGCAGGCCTTTGCCGTGCTCCTACCGGTGAGAAGCGTTGGAGTGATGGGAGACGAGCGGACCTACGACAGCGTGTTGGGTCTCCGCGCTGTCGCGAGCACCGACGGAATGACAGCCGACTGGTTTCCGTTTCCGCACGACGTGCTCGCGCGAATCTCGAGCAGATTGATCAATCAGGTACCCGGAGTAAACCGCGTCGTCTACGACGTGAGCTCGAAGCCGCCCGCTACGATCGAGTGGGAATAAATTTCTCCCTCTGGTCCATCGCGCCGGGCTCCTGAATTCTAGCCACCGAGACGGAAGTTTCATCCGGATGAATCGGATGATTCGGATCAATTGGATCGCTCCTCGTGGCCTAAGAGAGCGTCTTGGCGGGCCGGGATTTCTTTGAGAACTGCCGCTCGGGCTGGCCCATCACGCCACATGGATCTCTAGCGCTGAAGGCTGAGGCCGCACGCAGACGCCTCAATGCAAATAAGCGCCAAGAGGCGCTCTCAATGCAAACAACAAAAAATCACAGCCCCGGCGCGAGGAGCCGTAGCGCCACGACGAGCGATCCGATTAATCCGGATCATCCGCCTCATCCGGATGAAACTTCCGTCTCGGTAGCCAGACGTCAGGAGCCCGGCGCGACAGAAAGTTTAGAGACTCTTCTCCTCGAGTAGCTGCATGAATTCGCGCGGGTGCTTCAACTGAAGCAGCCGCTCCGGAACGTCGGACTCCTTCGAGAATTGCGCGATCTTGCCCAGCACAGGTAGGTACTGATTCGAAACCTCGAGGGGCGGCGCGACAATCAGGAAGAAAAAGAAAACCGGCTTATCATCGATGGCTTTGAAGTCTACACCCTGACTCTTTCTTCCGAACGCGACGCGGAGGCGCGTCACTACGAGAGAGCGGCAGTGGGGAATCGCGATCCCTCTTCCGATTCCAGTCGAACCGAGGTTCTCGCGGCGCTTGAGCATCTTGAACAGCATTCCTTCCGACTTGTCGTCGAGGCCGAGGAGCCCGATCAATTCCTTGAGGATGTCGTCCTTCGCGTTGCCTTCGAGCTCGAGTTTTATCGCGTCTTCCGAGAAAAAATCGCGTAGTTCCATCAGCTCCCCGAGAGTGTTCTACATTTCCAGTGCGCGCGAAGCCGGAAGTTACCCGCGCCGTATGCGAGAGTCAAACCACGATGTTGCAAGCACTTGGGTGTAACACTTAGCTTGTATTTGCTATGGGTTTTCCATTTTCCGTTCGGGACGACATCCCGCTCTATCTTGCCCCGATGGCAGGGGTTTCGGAGTCTCCATTCAGGAGGCTCTGCCGCCGCTTTGGTGCCGACGTCGTGGTCACTGAGTTCCTCTCGGCAGAGGGAATTCGGCGCGAGAACGCTGCGACCTTGGACAAGCTTCGCTTTGGCCCTGAGGAGCGGCCGATTGGCGTACAGATTTTTGGCGCCGATCCGACGGCGATGGGAGAAGCAGCGCGACTCGTCACCGACGTTTTCCAGCCGGAGTTCATCGACATCAACTTTGGCTGCCCGGTGAAAAAAGTCGTGAAGCGCAACGGCGGGTCCGGCTGTCTCAAGGATCTCTCTCTGGTCGAGTCGGTCATCCGCGCTGTTGGCTCGAGCACTCACCTGCCGGTGACCGTCAAGATTCGGAGCGGCTGGAACGAGGAGACCCGCGACCCGGTGAAGATTGCGCTGCGCTGTCAGGACGCGGGCGCCAGGGCGCTGGCGCTCCATGCTCGCACGCGCACCCAGATGTATTCCGGGAGCGCACGGTGGGAGGAGATCGCCGCGGTGTCCCAGGTGCTTGATATCCCAGTGATTGGAAACGGCGACATCAAAACGGCGGAGGACGCGGTTCGGCTGCAGCGCGAAACTGGTTGCGCCGCGGTGATGATCGCGCGCGGCTCGTTTGGGCAGCCGTGGATCTTTGATCAGACGCGGGCGCTTCTGGAAGGGAAGCCCAAGCCCGAGGCGCCCGCGATCGAGCGCCGATTCGAGATCGCGCTGGAGCACGCTAGGATGGCCGAGTCGTACGAAGCGGATCCGCGCGGCGCCGCGATCGAGTTCCGAAAGCATCTCGGCTGGTACGTGAAGGGGATTCCGGGCTCCGGTGAGCTGAGGCGAAAACTGCACGCAGTGGTGAGTGTCTCCGAAGTTGAGGACGTTTTTGCTTCGTATCTGGCGAATCCGGGTCGCTTCGATGAGCGCGAGTTTGCCAGCTCAGCGGGCGGAGAAGAGGTCGGATCAGAGCAAACTCCGGCAGCGGCTTGAGGATTCCGAGCCAAGCGATCGCTTGAGTCTCCGGAGCGCGGCACCCGTTTAAGCCGAGTCCTCCATACTGCTAAGGATCAAGCAGTTACGGTCTGCACTTAAACTGGTTCGGCAAGTCAATTTTGATTGACTTCGATGGTAATTTGGGCTATACTTGGTGAACGGGGGCGACTGGCTTCGACGGGGTTAGTGAAGCTGTGGCCGCGTGCCCAGGTCCTCAGATCCTGGTAAAACCTTTGGGACTTTTTTTAACTGCCAACAACAACCTGGCAATGGCTGCGTAACTCTTCGGAGTTGCTGCACCTGCCCTTAGAGAAGCTCTCCTGAGGCGGCTTTAAGGGTATCGAAAATTCGGGATAGTCGGCTCTCGCGTCTTCCGGTAGCCGGCGAAAATTTAGGAGACTTGTCCAGAAGTGGGCTGTCCACTGGCCAGCGGCTGGAGACCTAAATCGGTGGAATACGCACGTAGACGCTGTGGTCGATCTTTTTCCGGACCGGGGTTCGAATCCCCGCGCCTCCATTAAAAAGTAGTCCCCTGCGATTCGGCGCCGTTCGGAAGAGCGGCGCCTTTTCGTTTATGCATTGGGGAAAATGATTCGTCGCCATTCTTGACCGTTTGCCATCATCCGTCTTCGACTAGGAAGATCTGTGGGGGTATCCGAGCATTTCCGGCCGGGGAGAAATGGGTGGGGGTATCAGGCGAAACACTAACAGGCTCAGCGATCGCGCGATAAAGGCTTTTCTCGCCCAAGCTCGAGCTGGCACGGCACCGAAAAAAAGCTGTTCGATGGTGGCGGTCTTTACCTCACCATCACGCCTGCAGGAGCCGCGGTATGGCGGCTTAAGTATCGAATCGGGGGTCGAGAACGCCTCGTCGCCGCTGGCGTTCACCCGGAAGTCAGTCTCGCCGGTGCTCGTGCGAAACGCGATGCCATCCGCGCTCAGTTGCGCGATGGCGTTGATCCAATAATTGCCCGCGTAAATCGCGAGGCCTCAGCGACAACGACTCTGTGGTGCCGCCGGACGCTAAGTACGACATCATCTATTGGGAAGACGACAACGACTCATGTACTATTAAAACCAGCAGCGACGTTGCGCGGGGCTATATGGAAATGGCGTCTCACTTGGGCATCAAGATAGGGACCCTAATGATGAGGGGATGGCCGTGGCCCGTCGCTGCGGTCACTGCCCTTGCACAGATATACAACGATGCCGGCGCGTGGATGCTCACCAATGACGATTACATCGGACTGGCGCGCGTTAGCCTTCCCGAGTACCCGTATTACTACCCGGACAACACGCACGTCATAATCGATGAGAACGGGAATCTGAATGGTCGTGCAAATATTGTTTGGCACTAAGGAGGCACACAGTGTTGCGTCGAACTCCGCTGATCTACCTCATCAGTGTTTCGCTAGTGGTAATATGCGGCTCTGCGGCCGCTCAAGAGACGAGTCCGCTTTCACTTCCAGTCAAAATGCCGGTATCAGATTCTAAAGGAAATTCGGCGGATTCAGCCCAGTACGATGAGCGCGCGTTGCGCTTTGAGAGTCATCGTGGGGCGATAAGAATTCTCCA
>JBOHTC010000114.1:0-2482 GCA_050733495.1 Gemmatimonadaceae bacterium
GTTATCCGCAGTTCGAAGTATCGGTGCGTCCGCAGTCCGTAGTTCGCAGCTCCTAGTTCGGATTTCGGAGTGAGTACCCCAATCCGCAGTCAGTCAGCAGTTCGGAGTAGCAGTTAGTCCTCAATCCAAAGCGCTTAGTCCTCAGTCCGAAGCCCCACGTATGAAAGAGAAATTGTGCGCAGCGATGCTATGCGAATAGTCGCGGGTCGATGGCGCGGGCGGCGTATCAGCGCGCCGAAGGGCGAGCTCGTTCGTCCTACGCTCGATCGCGTTCGTGAGGCCTGGATGAGCATCCTTCAGCTCGATTTGCCCGGCGCGCGAGTGCTCGATCTCTACTCGGGGTCGGGTGCGCTCGGACTCGAAGCGCTGTCTCGTGGTGCTGCTTCGGCGGATTTCGTCGAGAAAGATCCGAAGAGTCTCCGCGCTCTGGAAGAAAACATCGCGAGCCTCGGCGCGGGCGAGCTTGCAACCATTCACCGCAAATCTGCTCTATCTTTCGCCAGCGCTCTGGGCGCGATCGACTATGATGTGGTGTTCGCTGATCCGCCTTATGCTTCGGGAGATGCAGCGCGCATTGCTTCCCGCTGGATCGAAAGTCCGTTCGCTCGCGTGCTCAGCATCGAACACGCGGCAAAGGATGCGATGCCAGACGGAGGGATGACACGGAAGTATGGCACAACGGCAATCACTTTCTACCGCGGAGAGGAATGACGTGGTAACCACGGCGATCTACGCTGGAAGCTTCGACCCGATCACGCGCGGACACGAGGATCTTATTCAGCGGTCTGGAGAGTTCGTGGATCATCTGGTCGTCGCGGTAGCCGTCAATTCCTCAAAGAAAGCATTATTCACTACCGCCGAAAGAGTTGATCTCATTCGCGCCGCCACGTCGAAACAGAAGCACGTCGAAGTTACGCAATTCGAGGGTCTGCTCGTTGACTTCGCGAAAAAAGTGGGCGCCAAGCTCAACATCCGCGGGCTCCGGGCCGTGAGCGATTTCGAATACGAATTCCAGATGGCGCTCATGAACAGGCACATGTCGGAGAATTTCGAGACGGTGTTCATGGTCCCTTCGGTCGAGACGACTTACATCAGCTCGAGCGTGGTGCGCGAAGTCGCGCAGCACCACGGTAACCTCGAGGGACTCGTGCATCCGGCCATAGCGAAGGCCCTCGCAGGCAAATTCGGCAAGAGCCCGGCGGCCAGAAAGTGACGTTCAAAGAAGACATTCGCGCGCGAGCGGCCGCGCTCAAGCGGAAGATCGTGTTTCCCGAAAGTGGTGACGATCGCATCATCGCCGCCGCCGCCGAGATCGATCGCATCGGCATGGGTATCCCGATGCTTCTCTCGGCGGGCGGCGGGATACCAGCCTCTGCGCGGGCACTTGGACTCACGACGCTCTCAACCGAAGCGGAATCACCCCTCGAGTTTGCGCATCAGATGGTGGCCTCGGGCGAGGCTGACGTGTGCGTAGCGGGAGCAGTCTACACGACAGCCGACGTTCTACGGAGCGCGCTCCGCAACATCGGGCCTGCAGAGGGTGTCCGAGCGGTGTCGAGCGCGTTCTACATTGTCGCGCCGCCCGCCGCCGGCCTTCAGAGCGAGGTCCTGACTTTCACGGATTGCGCTGTGATTCCTTACCCGACTTCCAGCGACCTCGCCGACATCGCGATCGCCGCTGCGGGAGACAGGATCCACATCGTCGGCGACGAGCCGCGAGTGGCGCTCCTCTCCTTCAGCACTCACGGCAGCGCACAGGGCGAAAGCGTGGATCGCGTCAGGGAGGCAGTGGCGATGATCCGCGAGCGCGAGCCGGACCTCGCCGTGGACGGAGAATTGCAAGGTGACGCCGCGCTGGCCCCGACTGTCGCCGCCAGGAAATCGCCTTCCAGTCCGGTCGCAGGCAGAGCCAACGTATTAGTTTTTCCATCACTGGACGCTGGCAACATCGCTTACAAGCTGGTGCAGCGTATCTGCGGAGCGCAGGCGTTGGGACCGATTCTTCAGGGCTTCGCTCGCTCGGTCGCTGATCTCTCGCGCGGCGCTGACAGTGACGACATTATTAACGTGGCCGCAATTGCAGCGCTGCAATCGGCCGGGCGTACTCATGCGGGAGAACGGGCGTCCTGAGCAGTCCGATCCACACTGGAGATTATCTGAATGAGTTTCTCGATCAAGAAACAGGGAGAGGTCGTTGTGGTCGATGTAGAAGGTCAGCTTATCGTGGGTAATCGGCAGGAGCTCAAGCAGAAAGTCCTCGATGAGCTCGAGAAGGGTGAGAAGAAATTTCTCATCGACTTCAGTCAGACCGGATATATCGACAGCTCCGGACTAGGTGTGCTCGTCTCTCTGTCGAAGAAGATCAGAGAACAGGGTGGAGAGCTCCGTCTCGCCAATCTGAACGATGATCTCCAGACGCTGTTCGAGCTCACCAAGCTCGACACACTGTTCCAGATATCGGACACCCGGGAGCGCGCTCTAG
>JBOHTC010000115.1:0-1400 GCA_050733495.1 Gemmatimonadaceae bacterium
AAATCGAACATTTGTGACGTTGCGCGCATGCGGTATGCCGATTCACGTAGCAAAAATGGCACCGTGGTTGGCGTCGACCTCCGTTTCGGCGCGTAACTTCTCAAGGTAACTAAACACAGCGTCTTAAGTAATGCAGCATAGTCGATGAAGTACTTTGTTGGGCTTACGCCATCGATCGAAGCAAGCGCTGACGGCCTTGAGCACCTCGGCCAGCGTGGCGAAGTAGCGGTTGTGCGTAGCAAGGCGCCGAGTCAGCTTCCACACACGCTCTATCGGAGCCAGTTGTGGGCTGTAGGGCGGCAGGAACAGCAGACGTAACTGTCGAGCATGGCAATGAAGGAAGTCGGCCAGAAGTCTTGCGTGGTGATAGCGAGCGTTGTCGAGCACGACGATCATTCGGCGTCCGGGCGTTTGCTGGCGAAGCAGCCGTCTGAGGAAGGTCCGGAACGTGGCGGCGTTGAAGATAGGGCACATCATTCGTACGAACTGTCCGGTGTCCAAGCTGACGGCCCCAAAGCAGGCCACGGATTTTCGGGTCGGCGCATGCCGCAGGATCGGGTCTTTGATTTCGGGCGGTACCCACATGCGGCAGCGCGAACCGTGTTGCTGAAAGTGGCATTCATCCAGACTCCACAGCTCGACGTCGGGACGACGAGCCAGACGTCGGAGTTTTTTTTACTGCCGCGACTTTTAGCGGATCCGATTGGGCGACCTGGGGTCGGGGCTTACGTAATCGAAAGCCCAGTTCTCGAAAAAGTCGCTGGCATTGCCGCACACCGAGATCCACACCGTATCGCCGACGCAGGTGTTCCGACAACACCGGCCCGTCCCATAGGGTGGCCGCTAGGTCGAAGTCACGCGGGGTCTTGCGCAGGTCTGATTGCAACTTGCGCCAATCCTTCGCATCCAGCGTGCGTGGTCGGCCCGAGCGCTCGCCTTCGCGCAGTGCGTCCAGCCCGCCCTCCTCGAAGCGGTTCACCCAGCGCTGTACCGTCGTGCCGTTCTCGCCAAACAGGGAGGCGATTTCGCGGCAGGATTGTCCCGCCGTTACCAGCAGCAATCCGTGCAGTCGGTGGTCGTAGCGAGACTCCTCGCTACGCTCAATCTCCTGCTGGATCGCTATTCGCATCACCTCAGCATCCTCGATCTGCAGCTTGCGCATCGCCTTTCTCCCGGAGAAAAGAACGAGGCCATTATATCATTATGCTGCATTATTTATGTCGTCGTGTTTAACTATTCCTATCTCGATGAATATCGGGTGCAAAACCGCGGCACAGCGGAAATCTTCTACGAGCGCATCGCGGATCCGACCAAGGCTGTGGTGACTGCCGCGGCGATTGATCGGATCTTCGCCAACTCTTCGCACGAAACGCGCACCCGCTCCGATCAGGAGCGCGCCC
>JBOHTC010000116.1:0-16015 GCA_050733495.1 Gemmatimonadaceae bacterium
CGCAGCTGCGCCTTCTGCAGGTCGCGCTTCTCGCGCGCTGTCAGCGCCGTGCCGGTTTGAGTAGTGGTGCCGTTGGGTGAGTCTATCATGTTGCTGGTTAAAGGGTTGAATACGTTCGAATCAAGCCTTTAAATGTAGACTGTAGGCAGAGGGGGGTCAACTTGTAGTGTTATCCGTCGCGCCGGGCTCCTGACTTCTGGCCACCGCGACGGAGTTTCATCCGGATGAAGCGGATTTAGCCGGATTAAAACGGATCGCTCCTCTTGGCGTGAGAGCACATCTTCGCGGGCCGGGCTGTTTTGGGAACTGCCGCTCGGGCTGGCTCCTTACGCCACACGAAGCTCTCTATCGCTGCAGGCTGAGGCCGCACGCAGACGCCACAATGCAAATAAGCGCCAAGAGGCGCTCTCAATGCAAACAACAAAAAATCCCAGCCCCGGCGCGAGGAGCCATAACGCCACTACGGCCGATCCGTTCTAATTCGGCAAACTCCGCTTCATCCGGATGAAACTCCGTCTCCGTGGCCAGGGGTCAGGAGCCCAGCGAGGAGGAATGCGAGTATGAAAGCTCCAAGCTACGCCTTCAAAGCTTGCCGCTCCCTGCTTCGGTTTTGTGAATGCTGAGATTGACCTGTCGGTCTAAACGCCGAGAGTATTGTTACTTGAGCCCCTTGGTAAGCAGGAGGATCAGCTCTTCATCGCTGAGTCCGTCGAGCGCTCCGACGGGAAGCTCCATCGATACCTCGCTTCCGTCTTCTGCCTTGAATGCAACGGTAATGGAGGCTGCTTTTTTTCTGCGGTCAGGGATGCCGGTAGGAGGGATCGCTTCAAAAGCGCTCCAGTCCACCCCGGATCGGTCGGTAAAACGGCGCATCGCGAATTCCTCCAGGTTCTCGTAACAACGAAAGCAATGACCGCACCAGAGCTCATGTCACGTGCGATCTTTCGAGAGCGCCGCAATCTGGTCGACCTGCTCCGCCTGAGTCAGAGCCGTCGTATCAATGGTGATGGCGTCGGACGCGGGAACCGTCTGGCGGGCGTCGCGGGCATCGCGCTCTTTGATGCGTATAGTCTCGTCGTCGAGCAATTGTTCCGACGTCGGAGTGCCACGTTGGCGGAGGCGTCGAGCCGCACGCTCCCGTGAATCGGCGATCAGGAAGATCTTGAGGTCGGCCTCAGGGAAAACGACGGTGCCCATGTCCCGGCCATCGACCACTACGTTGACGGACGACGCGGCTGTTCGCACCATCCCGTTGACCCAGTCACGAACGCGGGGCATTTGCGCCACGCGAGACACGTTGCGCGTAACCTCCACGCCGCGAATCTCCTCTTCGATCGCCTTCCCATCGAGAACCGGATAGAAAGACGTTCGAGCTGCTCGCAGCTCGACCGCGGCGGCGGCGACAAGCACAAAGTCTTGCGTCCAGCGCGATGCGTCGGCGGCGCGGCGGAGCGCTGCCGCCGTAGCCGCGCGATACAGCGACCCTGAGTCGATGTGCAGAAATCCCAGTCGCTCAGCGACCATCTGAGCAGTCGACGATTTCCCCGAGGCAGCGGGCCCATCGATCGCGATGACCGATGTCCGCCGCTTCATACCGTGACTTTCCTCAGATCTTTCCAGAATTCAGGGTAAGACACCGCGACGCATCCGGGATCAAGGATGGTGATTCGATTACCTGACGCGGCCGAGAGAACGCCAAAGGCCA
Source organism: Gemmatimonadaceae bacterium (assembly GCA_050733495.1). Taxonomy (GTDB): domain Bacteria; phylum Gemmatimonadota; class Gemmatimonadetes; order Gemmatimonadales; family Gemmatimonadaceae; genus UBA4720. The sequence continues at coordinate 1,706 of JBOHTC010000116.1, forward strand.
TGGCGATGCGATGATCGCCGCGCGGATCGACGACGCCTGAAAATTCGCGCGGAGCGATGTGGACGCGAAGCCCGTCGGGCAGCTCCTCCGCGTCGGCACCGACCGCGCGAAGGTTCTGTACGACCGCACTGATCCTGTCGCTCTCTTTGACTCTGAGCTCCTCTGCCCCACTTACTTCGAGCTCTGCGCCCGCCCCGGCGGCAACACACGCCAGCAACGGAAGCTCGTCGATCAGCGCTGGAACCTGGGCCGGCCCAATCCTGAGGCTCCCGAGTTGCGCCGGCTTGACGATCAGAGTGCCATACTCCTCGCCGCCCGCCCGCCTTCTCTCTTGAACGACCACGTTCGCTCCCATCTGTCGCATGGCTTCGACGAAACCGCTTCGCGTTGGGTTCAGACAGACGTCCGTCAGCTCGATCTCCCCTTCCGCGGCGAGCGATGCAAGTCCGATGAAGAAAGCCGCGGATGATGGGTCTGCCGGCACCGCGATATCCTGAGGCGCCAAACGCGGCGCGGGCCTCAGGCACACCTGGTTACCGTCGCTCTCTACATCCACGCCCATCGCCCTTAGCATTTGTTCGGTGTGATCACGGGATGGACTCGTCTCGGTAACTCGAACCTCCACCCCGGAGACGAGCCCGGCCAGCAGAATTGCGCTTTTGACCTGCGCGCTCGCCGACCGCGTGTTCCAATCGATGCTCCGCAAATCGGTACCGTGCACCGTCATGGGCAGACCGTCGCCCCGCTCGAAGTCGAACCGCGCGCCCATGTAACTCAACGGCTCCGCGACACGCTTCATGGGGCGTCTGCTCAGGCTCGCGTCGCCCTCAAATCGCGCCGAAAGCGGATGCCCCGCGACTACGCCCGCGAGCAGCCGCGTGCTCGTACCGCTGTTGCCACAGCGAATTGCGGTTGTTGGCGGACGCAGACCCCGGAGCCCGAGACCGGCGAATTGCATGTCAGGAGAAAGTTCAGGGATTCCCGCACCCAGCGACCTAAGCGCTCCCGCGGTTGATCGAACGTCCTCTGAATCGAGGATTCCCGTGACTCGCGATTCGCCATTCGCCAGGGAGCCGAGGATGAGCGCCCGGTGCGAAATCGACTTGTCGCCCGGCACTCTGACGGCCCCGGCAACCCTCAGCGAAGCCAAGATTCCAGCGCCGTCGCGGCATCGGTTTTTTCGTCTCGATATTTCACGATCACCGGAGTCTGGAGCGAGATCGCGTGCTCGCGTCCCCATGTGCCTGCCACCTGACGCGCACCCGGAACCACAACCGCGTTTTCGGGAATCACGAGAGGTCGCTCATGGTCAGCACGGTAAACCGTCTCGCGAACGAGATCGTAGACTGGAGTTCCGCGCGTCAGGATTACCCCGGCGCCAATCACAGCGCCGGCTCTCACCACCGTCCCCTCGTATATGCCGCAGTTGCCGCCGACTATCACGTCGTCTTCAACGACCACCGGTGTGGCATTTACTGGCTCCAGCACCCCGCCAATCTGCGCTGCGGCGCTGACGTGGACTCGCTCGCCTATCTGCGCGCACGATCCTACCAGAGCATGTGAGTCGACCATGGTGCCGGTCCCGAGATAAGCCCCGACGTTTACGTACATGGGCGGCATGCAAACCACTCCCCTGGCGACATAAGCGCCGCGTCGAATCGTCGAGCCACCGGGAACGACGCGAACGCCGTCTGCGAGACTGAGCGCTCGCGGCGGAAAAGTATCCTTGTCAAAGAATGAAAAGCCGCCAGCTCCGCTTGAGGTGCGCACCGACATGTCCGCCATTGCTCCGAGACGAAACCCCAGGAGGATTCCCCTTTTCACCCAGGGAACTGCATTCCAGTCGCCTGTGACGGAGTCTTTCTGCGCTGCTCTCACCGCACCTTGCTCGAGCGCGTCGAGAAGACGCTCGACGATCCTGCGTGCTTCCGCCGGCATCGGCGATCCGGAGGGAATCGCCCCCAGATCGTTCAATCGATTTTCTATCTCGCGGATGCCGGCGTCGTTCACGCAGTAAGCGCTCCCACCGAGACGAGCGCCGCGCGAACGGTCGGCGCAAATCTTTCCGCCAGCGGCACCAATGGCAGCCGCACCACGTTCGCCATCTTGCCCATCATCGCGAGGGCTGCCTTTACCGGAATCGGATTCGATTCGACAAAAGCGGCCGCCGTCCATTCGGACAAGCGGTGATGAATCGCGCGCGCCGCTGCGAAGTCTCCAGCAGCGCAGAGCTCGGTGAGCTGGGCCACAAGCGCCGGGGCCGCGTTGGAGGTCACAGAGACGACTCCGTTTCCGCCGTCGGCCATCACCTGTAGAGTGATCGGGTCGTCGCCAGAGAGAACGCTGAAGCGCGCGGGCCGGTGGCGGATGATCTCGCTTATCTGGGCCAGATTTCCGGACGCCTCTTTCACCGCCACTATGTTCTCGTGTTCCGCGAGCTCGAGGGTCGTCGCGGCTTCGATGTTACTCGCGGTTCGGCCGGGTACGTTATACACGACGATTGGTATCCCGACGGTGTCCGCGATAGCCCGGAAGTGCGCGACGATTCCGCGCTGTGGAGGCTTGTTGTACATCGGCGACGCGTGTAGCAGGTGCGTCGCACCCGCCGACTCCATCTCGCGCGAAAGGGCGATTGCTTTCTCGGTATCGTTCGACGCGGCCCCCGCGACGACAGGCACTCGTCCCGCTGTTTGCTCCACCGTGATTTCGACCACCCTACGGTGCTCCTGAACCGACATGGTCGCCGCTTCGCCGGTCGAGCCGCAGGGGACGACGAAATGCACCCCGCTGCCGATCTGCCACTCGACGAATGACCGAAGCGAGCGCTCGTCTATCTCCCCGGTTGGGCTGAACGGGGTGACGAGTGCTGTTCCGCAGCCCGCCAGCAGCTTTGCATGCATGCGTTAAATGTACGCGGCCTCTTACCTGCGGGGCGGAAGATTCAGCACATCTCGCATCGTGAAAACCCCCTTCTTGTCGATCAACCATTCCGCGGCCGTGAGCGCCCCTTCTGCAAATACTCGGCGGTCCCGCGCAATGTGTGCGACAGTCAGTTGTTCGAAGGTCCCGTCGAAGATCAGCTCGTGCGTGCCCGGGACAGATCCGGTTCTGATGCTCGTCGTTGGAATCGGCCGATCCAGACCATCACTCGCTGCTTTGGCAATCGCGAGGGCCGTTCCCGATGGCGCGTCCTTCTTCTTGCTGTGGTGCGTCTCGACAATGTGCGCGTCGAACTCTTCCAGCGGTCGCATCAACGTCCCTGCGTAGCGCGCGAGCTCGATCAGAACGTTGACACCGAGCGAAAAATTCGGGGACCAGAGAAGCGGCGTATTCGCCTCCAGCGCGATGGTCGTAACCTCGGTCAACTCCTCATACCAACCAGTCGTCCCCACCACGATCGGGACTCCTGCTCGCAGCGTCGCCTTGATGTTGGCCACTGCGGCGGGCGGCTCGGTGAATTCCACCGCGACCTCCGCTTCTCCGAACAGGGTCCGTGTAAGTCCGCGCCCATTTGCGCTTTCGCGCTCACCGATGAAAGCCGCGATCTTCCAGCCCTTCGCGACGGCGAGATCGCGAATCGCCTGCCCCATTTTGCCATCACCGATGATCGCAATGCTGTGTGCGGTCATCTCTTTCCACCGAAGAAAGCCTCGTGCAGCCGTTCCATCGCTGGATTTAGCTGATCGCCGTCGACTATGATCGTCAGATTTATCCCGGTAGCGCTGAGTGACATCATATGCACTTTGATCCCATCCAGAGCGCCGATCGCCCGACCCATCGCTCCGCTATCCTCGCTAATGGCGGCGCCCACAACCGCGACAATTGCCCGATCGCGTTCGACCGCCACGTCGCCAAGGGAAGACAGATCGACCACCAACGATTCGAGCCCGGAGGAATCGTCGACCGTCATAGATACCGAAACTTCAGATGTGGCTACGACGTCCACTGAGACTCCGTTCTTCTCGAAAATCTCGAAAACGCGCCGCAGAAATCCGCGCGCGAACAGCATTTTCGCCGCGCCGACTCTTACTAGCGAAACACCAGACTTTCCCGCGATCGCACTTACGGCGCGCCGCGGCGCGTCAAACGTTATGCGGGTTCCCTTCCCTTCGGGGCGGCTCGAGTTATACACGAACACCGGAATGCCGAGACGGACCGCAGGGGCGATCGTATTCGGGTGGAGTACTTTAGCACCGAAGGACGCTAGCTCAGACGCTTCGTCGAACCTTATTTGTTCTATCAGCTGCGAGCCTTTCACGACCTTCGGGTCGGCGGTCAGCATGCCGTCCACGTCGGTCCAGATTTCTATTGCCTCGGCATGGAGTGCGGCGCCGAGGAGCGATGCGCTGTAATCGGAACCACCGCGCCCAAGCGTAGTCGTGATCCCGCCCGCCGTGCGTCCGATGAATCCTCCGAGCACTGGAACCTTTCCATTGCGAAGGAGCGGCTGCACGAGCTCGCGCGCGTTCTCCGCGATTGCGTCGGTCTGCGGCTCGGCGGTCATGAAGTTTTCATCAGTTACGAATACATCGCGCGCGTCGACGTGTTCGGCCGGAATCCCACGAAGCTTGAAGAACGCGGCCACAAGATGGGATGACATCTGCTCGCCAAACGCCGCAATCGCATCGAAGCTTCTCGGTGTTGCATGTCCTAGAATCGACAGCGCCTCGGCCAGGCTCGCCAGCTCATCGAAGCTCGCGCTCATTTCTGATGCGACGTCCGACGCCTCAGCCGAGGTACCGAGAAGCTTCTCACACTCGGCGAAGTGCCGCTCTCGAAGCGTCTCCACTCCGCGCAGCGCTCCGATGAGATGCCCTTTTGCAGACTGCTCGCCGATGGCGAGCAGCGAGTTCGTCGCGCCGCCGAGAGCGGAGACGACGACGGCCGGCTGACGGTTCAGTCTTCCCTTCACGATTGCGGCAGCGCGCTCGATCGCGTCCGCATCGCCCACGGATGTCCCGCCGAATTTTACGACGATCACGCGCTGTCGAGTGCGCCGCTCGCGGCCAGCAGCTCGGCGTTCAGAACAGATCCACCAGCAGCGCCACGAACCGTGTTGTGGCCCAGCGCCACCATACGCAGATCTAGGACGGCGTCGCGGCGCACTCGACCTATGGTCACTGTCATCCCGTTCCCGGCTGATACATCCCGCTTCGGTTGGGGTCGATCGGCAAGATCGCTCACTACCAGCGGATGTTCGGGCCGCGTCGGAAGTCCCGCGGTCGCCGGATATCCTTTCCACTCGCGCAGGGTTCTGATTGCGTCCTCGGGGGTCGGCTTCTCCTCGAAGCCGATGGTCATGCAGATCGTGTGGCCGTGCTCGACCGGAACGCGATTGGTGTGCGCGCTCACCTTGAAGGAAGCATTGACGACTTCGCCTTCCTCGTACTTGCCCAGAAGCTTGAGCAGCTCTCGCTCGAGCTTTGGCTCTTCGTCCGCGATGTAGGGAATGACGTTGCCGAGAATGTCGAGCGAGGGCACGCCGGGGTATCCGGCGCCAGAGACCGCCTGCATCGTGGACAGAAAGAGCTGCTTGATGCCATACCGTTCGTGCAGAGGAGCAAGCGCTACGGCCGCGACCGTAGCAGAGCAATTTGCGTTCGTCACGATCGCACCGGACCACGAACGATTTTTGCGCTGACACTCCAGGAGGCCGAGGTGATTTCCATTCACTTCCGGAATGACGAGGGGCACGTCCGGCTCCATGCGGAAATTCTTTGCGTTGCTCAGTACGACTCTTCCCGCCCGCGCGAATGCCGCCTCCACTTCGCCGGCCACGGTTGCGTCGAGCGCGGAAAACACGATCGGCGCACTGACGCCCCCAGGATCGCACGCAATCACGCGCCGACCCATGATCGATTGGGGCGGCGAAGGCCCCTCCAGCCAACGAGTGACGTCGCCGTATCTCTTCCCCGCGGACCGCTCCGACGCGGCGAGCTCCTTGAGCTCAAACCAGGGATGATCCACGAGGAGTCGAACGAACATCTGACCAACCGCGCCGGTTGCTCCCAGGACCGCGACGGGCCATTTCGCCTTCCGGTTACGGGGAAGCTTCGTGGTCATCGGGCCAACACCGTTTTGGCGAGTCGCTCGTAACTGTCGACGCTCGCCCGCAACTCGTCGACATCGATGTACTCGTCAGGCGTGTGGGCAACGTGGATCGAACCGGGCCCAAACAGGAACGGCTCGCCCCAGCTCGAGAGCAACGGTATGTCCGAGGTGTAGGCGACCGGGCCCGTCTGAAATCCCGGCACTGTCGCAAATCGCTGCGCCGGGATGTGAGAGCCGAACTCGACCTCCGCCCGACCTTTGGCCCAGTCCAAGACCATTTTTTTGATTGGCTCGACGTTGGTTACGAGCCGAAACATGATCTCCGCCTCGGCGTGCGCGGGAATGACATTGGCCTCGGTCCCGCCTTTTATCGTGCCGATGTTCACAGTCGTTTCGCCAAGCACCTGATCGGTTGGCAGCGGCAGTTTTTTTATAGTGGGCAGCAGCTCGAGAAGCGGTTCTATCGCCGATTGGCCGAGGTGCGGGTACGCTGAGTGAGCCTCTCGTCCGCGTGTTCGAATCGTCGCGCGCAGCGACCCTTTTGCGCCGCTTGCCAGCTTGCTCTCAGTTGGCTCGCCATTGATCAGAAAACGACTCTTCGTTCCGAGATTGTTCGCGGCACGCGCTCCGTCGGAATTTTTTTCCTCGCCCACGACGAAAAGAAGCTCGACACGCTTTTCTCCGCCTGTAACGAGGCGGTCCGCTGCCACCATCATCGCGGCCGCGATTCCTTTCGCGTCCGATGATCCGCGTCCAAAAAGCCGCGTTCCTTCGAGGCGGGGCGGAAGAAATGGCGGGACTGTGTCGAGGTGCGTTGAGAGCGTGACTCCGCCGCCGCCGCCCGAGCGCGACGCCCAGACGTTTGCGCGTCCGCGAGAAACCTCCTGGAGCGTGACGTTCCAGCCTCGAGCGACGAGCCAGCGCGAAACAAAATCGACCGCGCCCGACTCCTGTCCCGTTGTCGATTGAAACGTCAGCAGCTCGGCGGCGAGCGACACGACATCCGTCATGCGGAGAACTTACCTCCGGCGGCGAAAGGTGTCAGGCCGTGACAGACGCGAAAGAACCGAGCTCGGGGCAGTTGTTAAGCCGTCAGGGCGATGGGTCGAGCTGAGTCGCGGCGGAACGGGCTGCCACGCCTTCGATGCCCTGCACGTGCTCGACGAACATTTGCTGGACGAGACGGTTTGCCTCCTTCACGTACGAGTCGTGGTCGCGCTCGCCGACTTCTCCGATGTGACGAAGTTCGTCGTTTCCGAGCATCCGCCCTGCTTCGCGAAAAGTCTTGAAGGTGTCCTCTGATTGACGGGCCATGACGATATCTCCGACGAGCCGCAGAAAATCGCTCTCGCGCGCGGCGTCAGCGAGATCACGCATCGCACCGAGGGCGGCGCCCACAATGTTTTTCGCGTTCCCGCCGTCGGCGCCGAGCTCCAATTGGTACCCCTCGAGCATGCGCTGATGCTCCCGCATGTGTGCGATGTGCCGCGAGCAAAGGTCGCGGAATCGGGGGTCGTCCGCCTGCTGCTCGTGGTCTTCGAGCGCTCGAAGAAAGGTGTGATGCTGCATGACTGCATTGTTGATTTGGCTTTTTAGGAAATCAGTTCCGCGATCCATGACGAGCTCCTGTTTGCTCAGAATTCTTCTCATTCCTGCCGTTGCGCTTACGGACCCAAGGGAAGCGAAACTTGTGCCCGCTATCGGCAATTCCTTTGGCGCAGCGCGAGCGCCGAGGATGATGGCCCAAGTCCAAGCGAGGCCGGGACCCAAAGTGTTGAAGAAATCCCTTGCTTTGGGAGGATCAAAACGCTAGTTTTATTGACCCGAAGACGCGCCGAAGAACCCGCGCGTAAGTTACGGCAGAGCAGGAGCTTACATTGGCCTCAATAAGGAGGAGCATCAAGGGGAGGCGGAAGGGAAAAAAGGTGGTCAAGAGAACGGTCAGGATCAAGCCCATGAATCCCACAGAAAAGTGCGGCAAGGGCACGACGGTAACCCAGCTCTTTCGAGTCGAAGAGCACCTCGATCAGGCCAAAATACACCACCTCGTTTTTTTTGACCGACACGGCTGGTATTGCGAGCACGGCAAACAGTGCGGTGTAGTGAAGGACGTGCAAAAATTCACGAGACGCAGGACTTAGCGACTAACCACGGATGGATGAGAGCATGATCGCAAGACAAGAAGCCTACTTTGAAAAGACCGATGTATGGGCGAGACTTTCCGCCCCGGTCCCCTCTGGTGTTATCTCCTGGAGACAGGATGGAAAAGTGACGGGCCGCGATGGCAAGTACTTCGCCCGCTTCGTCGCTTATATCGAGGCCAATACAGTACGTGAAAGACTCGACACAGTCGTGCCGGGCGAGTGGGATCTGACCCTCGAGTTGCTCCCGCCGATTCAGGGCGAGGACGGGGACGGCGCTCACTGCTCCTTTAAGGCGAGACTCCAGATCCTCGGCGTGATTCGAGAGGACGTTGGAACGGGCCGCGACTACAAGCAGGCGTCGACGGATGCGTTCAAGAGAGCCGCGGTGCGCTTCGGGATCGCGCACGAGCTATACGGCTACGAGCAGAACTGGGTCGAGATGGATGGTGATGGCCGTTACGCAAAGCAGCTTGAGGATCCGCAAGCTGCCTATTTCAAGCGCTACGGGCGGCCGCGTCCAGGTACGGTTTTGCTGGAAACCGCCATCCCAGCACCTGACGCAGACGCGGTTGGTTCGCCGCCGACGGTGCCGGCTTCACTGCTAACAGACATGGATATCGTGAGCTGTCCGAAGTGCGGAGGCCGGATGTGGGACAACCGCCTGACGAAACGGAATCCGCGTGCGCCGGACTACAAGTGCCAGAATCGCTCGTGCGATGGAGTGATCTGGCCGCCAAAGCCGGCAGTTGCGGCGCTCCCAACGAACGAGCAGCGAGACGATGCCGCAGCCGGATCATCGGCGCTCGTTGGAGCGGAGGAGGAAGAGCTTCCGTTCTAGTAGCGCAGGGAATGATTGCGTTCAGGTCCCTGACGAAAAAGGGCGAGCATGAATGCTCGCCCTTTTTTTGTTTGCCTGCCAGTTCACCTCTTATGCCTGCGCACGGCCTTCGGAATTGTCGCTGGGTTCGATGGTCGAACGTATTCGTCTACCGTGCCCGACGTCGTGTCTCCGAAATTATAAATGTGCGCGGCAGCATGGTTCAGCACCCACGTCGGAGATGCCGCAAACGATTTCGGAGCCATGGCTCCGTAGGCCTTGAGGAACGCGGTTGCGACCTGGGTCTGCGCGCTCGGCCTTCCGTCTTCGAGAGGCGTTTGGGCAGCGATCACCGTTACACGATCGGGGATCGCCTGCACTTCCTTCGCGATCTCGCCAGCGCGGCCCAAGTCGTTGGCTCGCAACGGACGCATTACGAAGGGAATCACATACTGCTTGAACTGTGCTTCCATGCTCGCGTTCCAGGCGGCCTGTTGCGGATCGCTCGGATCGAGAAGCGAGACGACAGTTGCCGGCTGCCCGGCGATCACGAACCCGTACATCTCCTGGTTGTTCGGATATGGAATGAGCCATTTACCGTTGTCCAGGTGCGCGAGCGAGCCGCGCTCGAACGGATTTGGCCGATCGCCGAAACTCTTTGCCTCCTTCGCATTGTTGCTCAATGCAACACGCCTTCCCTCTGCCTCGATCACCCTCTTGGCGATGGTCACGCGGTCCCGACCAAGTCCGCAGTGGACGTAGTACCGGCCCTTTCCCGTGCGCGCAATTTCGCGAAGCTTGTCGAGAGACTCCGCGTTGTCGCTCACCCAGGGAAGCATGGGAGCCTGTATAAATTGCAGGTTCAGTTTGCGGGCTTCGTCTCGCTCCGCACTGATGCCTTCTCGCTCGATGATGACCCCTGGATGCTGAAGTGAGATCACGGCAGTAACTCCTTCTTTCTTTAGTCGCTCCATTGTTGCGTCGTCTGGGTAAGCGCCGAAAATGAATTGGGCTCCCCCCGCGATGCTATAGCTTCCCCCGTTGCCGCCGCCGGCGACTCCTGCAAGGAGTCTCTGGGGATCCGACCATTCCCACGCTGTCGCAACGGCGAGCAGAGTGAACACCGCGGCAATTCCCCAACGCGTGTTCCGGCTTCGCGCCCTGAACATTATCCCCACTATCCAACGGGTCACTACCAGGGACAGGGCCAAATAGAGAAGAATCACCACGATCAGAACGTGATCCTGCGAGCTTTGCTCCCAACCCGCTCGTCCCATTCCCTGCGTTATCAATCGAACGGGTCCAACCAGCACTATCGTTCCGAGCACCAGGCCGACCAGCAGCCACATGTAGAAGAATGTGCCGAGAGCCGTACCGGGCCCTGGTCTTGCTCGCGCCGACGCATCACCTGCCACGGTCGCATCACCTCTCAATTTTGCTTATACGGTTCGGTCCGACTGACGTTCGGATCAGCCTTTCTTCTTTGGAATAAGCAAACACCCAGCCAGCGGGTCGACGGAGACCGACAGCGGGGTGTCGGGGAGCACCTCTCCGTCGGCCTGCGCCACCATTGGAGGAACGGTTTCGATGCGGAATTCCCGGCCTGACCGATAAAACAGGCACGGATCAGGGCTAAAGTCTTTCCTGAGCATTCTCCAGAGGATCCGGACGGAATCCCAAAGCGAGTCGGGAGAGAATACGCAGGCGTTGAGGAGCCCATCGTCGTGCACGATGCCGTCCCCGAACCACACCAGGTCGTTGAGGACAGCCCCGAAGTTGGCGACGAGGATGGCGGATGCGCGCCGTTCGTAGAGCGAGCCGTCCACCGTCAGTCGGAGGTCGAATCTCTGGTTGCGAAGCACGGCTTTGAACCCCCCGACTACGTAAGCCATGAATCCGAAGCGCTTTTTGAGCTTTGCGCGCGCCTCCTTCATCATCGTCGCGTCCAGACCCACGCCGACTCCGATCGCAAACCTGCGACCGTCTCCAAGCCTCCCAAGATCGAGGCTGGCTTCGTCGCCCGCGAGGAGCAGCGGAACGGCGCGCGCCGGGTTCAGGGGAATTCGGAGTGTCCGCGCTACAACGTTCGCTGTGCCGCCCGCCAGAACGCCGACCGGCGGACCCTGGTGCGCAAGCGCACCGAGAACTTCCATTACGGTTCCGTCCCCGCCCAGGGTGAACACCGCGTCGTACTTATGCGCGTGAGTCTTTGCCAATACCGCCGCGTGAAGCGGCGCTTCGGTTGGCATCGCATCACAAAGAACACCAGCGTCGGCGAACGCTTTCTTCGCCCTGCCCTGAATCCGCGACCCGCGTCTGGAAGCGGGATTGATGATGAGGAGGACGCGCTCGATTCTACGCGGGGCGAGTTTCATCGCCGTCGCCGCGCTCACGCCGCGTCCAGCACTTTGCGAACCTGCGCTGCCAGGTTCTCCGCCGTGAACGGCTTCTGGATGAACGAAGTGTTCGGATCATGGAGGCCGCGACGCAGGATCTCGTCGTTCGTGTAGCCTGACATGTAAAGAACGCGGACCATCGGACGAAGAGTCTGGAGCGCTTCAACGAGCTCTCGACCGCTCATCGTCGGCATGACGATGTCGGTCAATACGAGATCCATCTCTTTACCAGGATCGGACGCGAGCTGCAGCGCGTCTCCGCCGTGCTGCGCAGCGAGGACTGAATATCCCCGAGATCTCAGCACTCTTTCCACGAGTTGCCGCACGGCGCTATCGTCTTCGACGAGGAGAATGGTTTCGGTCCCGAGTGGCGGCGAGAGTTCGTCTTCCTCCGCGGGTTTTGCGAGAGCACAAGCGTCGGTGCGCGGGAAAGAAACGCTGAACGTCGTTCCGGCCTGCGGAGCACTCGTCACAGATATCGCCGCGCCCGACTGTTTGACGATCCCGTAAACGGTGGACAGGCCAAGCCCGGTTCCCCTCCCGTGCTCCTTGGTGGTGAAAAACGGCTCGAAAATCCGGGCTTGGGTAGTCTGGTCCATTCCCACTCCAGTGTCGGAGACGTGCAACATCACGTAGTCGCCCGCTTTCAGGTGATCCGCAGCCATCTCGGCGTCGTTCTGTACAGAATGGTTCGCGGTCACGAACGTCAGCACACCGCCGGTCGGCATCGCGTCTCGAGCGTTCAATGCAAGATTCATGAGGATTTGGTGGAGCTGCCCGGGATCCGCGGTCACGAATCCCAGATCGTCGCCGTGCTCGATACGAATCTGGATATCTTCGCCGATAAGGCGCCGGAGCATCGGCTCGACTTCGTCCAGAGTGCGATTCAGGTCGACGACCCGTGGCTGGAGGAGCTGCTTGCGGCTGAACGCGAGAAGCTGCTGCGTCAGCCCCGCCGCCCGCTCAGCGGCCTTCTTGATCTCCACGAGATCGTCTTCTTGATCACTCTCTAAATTCGAAGCGTCAAGCAGGAAATCGATCCGTCCCGAGATCACCGTCAGAAGATTGTTGAAATCGTGTGCTACTCCGCCCGCGAGCTGCCCAACTGACTCCATCTTCTGTGCCTGGCGCAGCTCGCTCTCCAGCGCCACGTGTTCGGTGACGTCGCGAAGGTTTACGAGAAGGCCGTCCACACCCGCGACCTCGGAGAGGTTGCTCACCGACAGAGCCATAGTGCGCCACGAGCCGTTCCGATGCCGATAGCGCGCTTGCCCGAACAGCGTGGTCCCGGGAGCAGTCTGAACATCGCGAATGAGCTCCCGCACCGCCGGCCAGTCAGCGGGATGGATCATGTCCTGGGCGGTGAACGCGAGCAGCTCTTCCTCTCGATAACCCAGTACCCGGGCCATTGCCGGGCTCACGTAGGTGCGGGAGCCATTTGCCCGGGAGATGAGGATGATGTCGTCGACGTTCTCGATGATTGCGCGAAACCGCATCTCGCTCCGTCTCAGCGCTTCTTCGCGTTTTTGCAGTGTCTCGGCCATCGCGTTCAGGCTCGTGCCGAGCACTCCGATTTCATCAGTTTCGGACGCGAGCGTGGAACGATGCGACAGATCTCCCTTCGACAGGAGCAGCGCATCGCGCACCACTTTCCGGATTGGTGTGATGATGCGACTTGCCTGAGTCCACGCCAGGACGATTGCGAGGGCCAGCGCAATCGCGCCAAAGCCGAGTGCCCGCCAAAAATCCGCGCGCTCCTTGGCGAACGCGAGAAATTTCGGCGACCCGACGTGAACGATCCAGGGCACGTGCTTCGCAGTCACATAACCGGAAAAGACGTCGCCACCGTCTGGATCCTGTACGGTCGCGATACCTTCTCTGCGGCCGCGCGAGGAGTTGAAGAGCGCCGACGCGGCCACGCTTCGTCCGACCCACTTGGCGGGGTTTCTCGATCTGACGATCACTGTGCCGCGGGGATCTACGATTGTTACTATCGAGCCGTTCGGAAGCGAGGCACGCATCAGCTCGCGCCCCAAACGCTCTACACTCATGAACCCGATCATCCGTACACCGAGCGAGCTGTCCGTGTGCGACACGGCGATCGCGCTCGGGCCGTCAGTGCCGAAGAGTGGCGCCGGCGCGTGGATGTCGAAATCGAGTGCCGTGTCGGGCGCGTCGGATCCGGCCACGATCGCTCTTCTGCGGCCGTTCGAGAGCGTATCCGAAGTGCCAATTACCCGGCCGTCGAGCGTGGTGACAGCGAAATGCGCAAATCCGGGCGGTAACTCCGTGAGAACGTCGCGCAGCAGCTTGTCGTTCCGGAGCGAGTCGCGCGGATTTGGACTGACAGAGTGCACCAATGTCAGGATCAGAGTCTCGATCGCACCAAATCGACTGTCGACTCTGTCCGCGAGGACGCGCGCGTTGCCCAGCGCGCTTTCCTCGGCGGACGAGCGCTCGTTCAAGCGATTCTGCTGCGCCGCCATCGTGATGAGGAAGACGAAGGGCGTCACTGCGGCGAGCACCAGTGCTACGAGCCGCGGCCTCAGGCCGAAAGAAGTGATGCGCTTTCGCTGCGCCTGGCTGCTCACAGTATGCTCGGGGCGGGGATCGAACCCGCATGGGATCTTATCCCAAGGGATTTTAAGTCCCTCGCGTCTACCGGTTTCGCCACCCGAGCGACTCATCATCTCCTGAGAAAATAGTAGGACACGGCCGCCGTTGCCGTGAGTCGCTACCTCGGGTGGGCGTTACCATAGTCGAAGTCAGCTGAACAGAAATCTCTTGACCGATTCGCAGATTGAAGAGTTTTATTGCGTATACCGGACTAAAGGCAGTTAGACTCAAGTCTTGAGCCCGAGCGCGTGACTCGAGTACCACACCAGGTACGCAATCAATCCGG